>CAYHWH010000013.1:0-8067 GCA_964360325.1 uncultured Candidatus Saccharibacteria bacterium
GGCATCAATCGCGTCAACTTGTTCAATGCAATTTCCGACTTCGACTCCGTACGCGCCGACATTCTGCACGGGAGTCCCGCCGACGGTCCCCGGAATGCCGGAGAGATTTTCAACGCCCCACAACCCGCGCTCGACGCACGTTTTCACGAACGCGTCCCAGTTTTCTCCCGAAGATACGACTGCCAGCACTCGTTCCCCGTCTTCTTTGAAAGAGACTCCTTCGAGTTCCACTTTTATGACGAGACCGCGGAAACCGGAATCCGACGCGAGAATATTCGAGCCGCCGCCAAAAATAAAAAACGGCACCCTTTTTTCCCGTGCGAAACGAAGAGCCTCTTTCGCCTTGCTGATTGAATTGACACGCACAAAATAATCGGCCGGGCCGCCGATTCGAAACGTCGTATACTTTTTCAGCGAAATGTTCCGCTCTACTTTCATAAAAAACTGAAGAGGCGCGGTACTTCTTGCGCCGACCTACGGGAAGCGGGTGCGGACTCCAAAATTAAGATCTAATGTGAGTGCAGTCGCTCCCCATAGGTTGGAACAAACGTTTCTGTAGTATACCCCGCGAGATATAAATTATAAACTACGGTGTAGTATCTCATGGGGTATGCCCCTTACGGCATTCGCAGACGCAAAACGCCAAGGCGGGCCAGCCCGGAAACGCAAATCCCGCCAAAGGCGGGACTTACGCAGATCTTCATTTTGTAGAACCAGCACTCGCCGGCACTCACGCGGACAAGTATATAAAAAGAAAAGTCGGTGTCAATATGTTGTACGCACCTATCTTCCTTTGCAACATGACGTTACGCCGCGCCGCTTTGAGTATGCAACCGTGGGAGGAAAACACCCCGTAACAATAACTGTCCTATAGGACAGTTATTGTTATTTCCCCTTGGGTGGGAATTTATGGATTGCGCCCGGCTTGTATTTCGTTAATGTAATACTCGCCCTGCTGTTTAAATGACGGGTTGAGGCTGATGGCCTGCCGAAGCTCCGAAACGGCATCCGCGCGGCGGCCCGCCTCCAGATATGTTGCCGCGAGAGAAACCCTGTACTGGCTGTTTTTCGGCTCCTCCGTAATGCGCATCTGCCATATTGCGACAGCCTTCGTAAATTGCTTTGTCCTGGTATACACCTGAATCAGGCGGTCATCGGAAACAATATCCGTTCCAAAGCGTTCCATGAGAAGTTTTTTTGCAAGCGCGCCATCGCCGGCGTAGAGCGCGCCGGTCGCGTAGGCGATACGCGCGTCATTGCTCGCCGGTTCAAGAGCAAATGCCTTGGAAAGCGGCCCGAGCGACCCAGCGTAGTCGCCTTTTCCGAGGTACGCGTTTGCGATAGCAAGGTAGAGCTGCTGTTTCCGCGGGGTAAGCGGAATTGTCTTTTCAAGGAGCGCTATCGCGGCATCATGCTGCCCGATTTGCGTAAGAAAGTTCGCCAAAAAAAGTTTTGCTCGCGCGTCACCACTCCTCTCTTGCGCCTGTTTCTCAAGTTCCGAAAGAGCAAGAATCGAAAACTCCTGTTTTATGGAAGGATCGATGTTTACGGAGAGAGCTCCGAGAGCGGTAACCATAATCTGCTCGCGCACTTCCTGCGTTCCGAAAGAGTCGTACGCAATCGCTTGTTTGAAAAATTGTATATTTTTCTCCACATTCTCCTGTTTGGAGAGCGCTTGTATAAGAGTTCGCGCGGTAAGCAACCCCGGACCGTTGAAAAAATAAAGAATGAAAAGCGTGGCAATGAGAAGCACGGGGGCGGCAATACGATTGAGAACGCCCTCGTCAAACTTCCATCCCGCCCACAGAGGTTCCCGCCAACCGACGCTCCGGGTTGTGATGTACGCGAGCACGGTCGCAAAAAGCAGATAGCTTGTGATGTTGTCAAACACGAAAAGATTCTGGAAAAAATACGCCGCGAGGAGTCCCGTCAAAAGAGCTTTTTCCAAGACGGTGAAAGCCGGTTCCGCCCTCCTGTAGAACCACAGGTACCAGAGCGCGGAGAGAAACAGAGAAAGGTAGCCGAGAAGGCCGAGAAACCCTCCGGCGATGAGCCAATCAAAAACAATGTTGTGCACGCGGTCGAACCACTGCTCCTGCGCGTAGAGCCGCGGGTCGTAATTTTTATTGAAGACGTAATTGAAACTTTCCTGTCCCCAGCCGAGCAGAGGCCTCTCCTTCACGCCCTGCCACGCCATATTCCAAATAACGAAACGCGCGTTTACCCCGGACTCGCCGAGGCTTATCTCCGAGAAACGCGACAAAACGGGACTCTGCGCGATAAACGAAGAGCCGCGGAGGGCAAAAAGCCCGCCAGAGACGAGAAGCATGAGAGCGATGCACCAGAGCGCCCCTTTCCGAAATACCTTTTGTTTACGCTCAAAAAGAATGACGAGGAGCGCTGTGACAAATACGCCGCCAAGAAACCCGAGGATGGCGCCTCGCGTTGCCGTGTGGTAGAGCACGACGCCTTCAAGAAAAATAATCGCGCCGTAGAGGTAGCGCAGCGGCACGTTTTCAAAGCGGCGCGCAAAAAGAAGACCCGCGAGAAACATATGGAAAATCATGTAGACGGCGAGGTACGAAGCGTTTCCCAAGGTTGAGCTGATGCGCACACTGCTCTGGGTGATGGCAATAACGCCAAACAGCTGAAGGTATCCGTATCCCGCAACGAGCACCGACGCCCCGATTGAAGTATTGAGCAGCCTCTCCCAAAATTTTTCCGAAGAGAGTGTTGCGCTTGCAACGATGAAGTACGCGAAGAGATGGAGCAAGGTCACGTACCCATCCATGCGTTCAAAATTGCTCCAGAAACTTTTATACGGATTTACGCTGAATATATCCGCGAGCGCAATAATCGCGGCAAATGCCGAAAACGACGCGAGAATCCATGAAAAACGCGGACGATACTTTGGATCTGCGAGCGCAAGATATACCCACGCCGCAAATATGAGCTCGACGATGATGCGAAAAGCGAAATTCTTTCCGGTGATAAACGGAAAGAAGAGAGAATTGGCGATGAGAAATGGGATAAACGGAATGAGGAATATCCCTCCCAAGACCACATAGCGCACTATTCTTTCCGCCTGCATGCTAAAAACTATAACAATTCGCGGAATAAAAATCTACTTTCAGGAAGATTGGAGCGGGAACAAATCTTGTTTGCCCAAGTGAACAAGTTTGTGGAAATAAGATGTAGTGTCTTTCAGAAGCTTCCGGGGACTTCCTTCTTCGACGATCTTGCCGTTATCAATAACAAGAAGACGATCGACATCCATGACCGTGGTGAGACGATGGGCGATAATCAAAACCGTCACCTTGCCGCGAAGCTCTTTCACTGCCTGCTTAATAAAGGCTTCGGATTCCGAATCGAGGGCGCTCGTGGCCTCATCGAGGATAAGGATGTCCGGCTGACGCGCAAGCACTCGCGCAAGCACAATGCGCTGGCGCTGACCCGCTGAAAGCATAACACCCCTGTCACCGATATTTGTCTTGAATCTCTGCGGAAGATTCTGCACAACGTCGTAAATGTGAGCCTTTCGCGCCGCATCCTCAATCTGCTCCCGGGTAAGCTCCCTGTCATAAAATCGAATGTTCTCCTCGACACTTTCGTTGAGAAGGAATAAATCTTGGGAAACATATCCTATATGTTTTCTCCAATCATCGAGCGAGATGCTGTCAAGGTTTTTTCCATCAACTAGAATAGCTCCGTCTGTCGGCCTAAATAAGCGAAGCAAAAGGTCCGCGAAAGAGGTTTTGCCGGCGCCGGACGGACCCATAATGCCGACCATCTCTCCTTTTTTCACCGTGGCAGCAATATTGGACAATATTTCTCCTCGTCCTTCATACGACAAAAAAACATTTTTGAATTCAATTGATTTTTCAAAAAGAAACGGCATTGCGGCATGCGGCGAGTATTCGGTTTCCGCTTCCGATCGCCGTTTATACTCATTTACATTACTGGCGTACGGAATGAGCTCACTGATGGAATGCAGCGCATTTTGCCCAGAATCTATGTACACGAAGATCTTTTGGATAAGGTACGCAACGGCCGCAAACACGGCGATACTGAATCTCGGAGTACGATACGTGGATGCAAAAATAGCGAGAATGAAGAGGAGGCCAATGGGCTGAATAAAGATGGTTCCCAAAGAACGAATAATTGCGTTTTTCACGAAGAGACCGCGCAGAGAGGTAAGATTTTCCTGAATTTTTCCAAAAACAGAATATTCCCGGCCAGAGGCCTTCACCGTTTTCAAGCCAAAGAGATGTTCGGTAATGTGATGTGCGACACTTTTTTCAAGCCGTGCCGTTTCTTCCGCAATATTCCGAATTTTTCTGATGAACGGGCGAAAAAATAAAAGTAGCCCCGCTCCCAATAAGAGCGTAAGAAGCGTAATGTTCAGAGATATGCTGACAGCCACCGCAAGATACATGACAAATCCGGTAACAGATTGGATCGCCTGTGCAAGCACTTCAAGGAGAAGGACGGTTTTTTGCACGTCCCGGACGATAGTCGTCTGCACATAACCCGCCTTTTGGCGAAGTATGAATTCCCACCGCGCGCGAAGTGTCCTTAAGACAAGTCCGCTCATTTCCTTCTTCATGAAATTCGAGGTAATTGACGCGCGTACATAGATTGATATCGCAAGCACAATAGAGCGCAAGAAGAAAAGAACGACAACAAGCCCGATAATGGTGCGGAATTTAAACGCTATACCGACAAATGCAAAGCCATTCGCAATGGTAGTGGTAATAATATTACTTGCTCCCTCCGTACCGCTCGTCAAGAACGAAAGAAGCGGAACAATTGCACCAATTCCAATACCTTCAAGTATTCCGCCGAGGAGCCCCAACATGACGAGGAAAACAAGTTTGAAACGATACTCCCCAAAGGTCTGATTGAAAATCTTGGCAATGCTTGTGATGGAACGCATAGGGATTATTTTTTCTTGGCGGTCAAATTAAGCATAAAGTGAATCGGTTTTTCGTAGGAAGATTGTATTGACAGTAACTGTATCATCAAATTCTTCAAGAGAAAATTGGGTCCATAAAAAATAAGTGCTGGAACGAGACATCCACCCATACTTGCTATTCGCCAGAAGAGAGATGTGTCCGTGGAGGCCTGTGGTGATTGCTTCATCGTCGGGGGTAACTATATAACCTGCGTGAGTCGCTAAAAGCTACAATGGCGCTCCGATATGGTACACATCGGGAGTAGGCAGCGACAGACGCCCCAACTGTGCCGCGGAACGAGCATTCTTTGATTCTAGGTTGTGTATATATCGCTCATGACGCTTAATGTTCCACCCGTGGGTATTCAGAATGAGATCCCCCGTACGCGGAGCAACTAATTTCGCCGATGCCTTACCAGGCCACAATATCTGTTGCGCGGCGATGGTTCCCATTTCTTCCATCCCCGCATTATTAGGATCATGCAGTGAGTCGGCCGCGAGCACAAACCCTGTGTGTATGAGGTGTTCAAGAGACCATAGTGCACAGGTATTCCAGGGAATTTGCAGACCGCTTGCGCATTCTACCAATACGCTCTCTCCGAGCGGTGCCTTAAAATCATGCGTCGGGAGACGTGCACCGACGACGAGCGTCTGTGCATCAAGATGTGACAGAAGGAGTGAAACGAGTGTCTCTGTCACTGGATATTCCGTACTCACAAAAAGGAGGCGGGTTATTCCATGTTCAGTACTCTTACTTAAAAGCGCATTAGGTGCCTGTACTACCTTCCCCCACGGAGTTACGGGGAATGCGGTAACCGCCGGATACTGACTACGCATAAAATTCTGACTTCCCGAAAGGTCGGCCTCGCTATGAATCGCCACATACACGCTCTCCGCTGGGACGATTAAGAGCGCCGCGTCAACCCAAGTCGCAAGGCGCTGTACGTCCCCCTCCGAAAGCCCGTAGAAACGCGTCGCCATGCCAAATTTCTGACGCATACTAGTTTACAAAGGGAAGCGGTTGATCATATATGCAGGGTCAAAATCAATAATACTGCCGGAAACATATTGTGCATTACCTTTCCCCAACCAGATTATGTAGTTTGCGACTGCTTCAGGTGGAATCAATTTCCCAGAAGGAATTTTTGCTTTGACGGCCGCGAGAACTGCGGGATTAATAATTGAACTCTTCATAATTCCCGAAAGATGCCCGAGGCGAATGGCGTGGGTCGCAATACCGTGTTTTCCCCACTCAACAGCAAGCTCGCGAACGAGACCTTCAATACCGGCTTTGGATGCAGAGTACGCGATGCGACGCGGATACGGGTGTGTCGCGTTGATGGAAGACATCGCGACAAACGCCGATTGTTCAGCGGCCTTCATCGCGGGAAACGCCGCCTTGGCAAATAAAAAGGCACCCTTGAGATTTATATCAATTACCTCATCCCATTTTTCTTCTGAAAGTTCTTCTGCGGCATCGCTGTGCGTTATACCAGCAAGATACACTGCAAGATTAATCTTGGGCGGCAGATGCTTATACGACGAGGGGTTCCGTACATCAGGACGGTCAGAGCCAAGCCATGTGGAGTCGATGTCGTAACCTTCTTTAGAGAGAGCTCTGACAACCGCTATACCAATATTGCCAGTTGCACCAACAACTACGGCGACTTTCTTGTTATCGGGTGAGGTCATAATTATTTTACTTTTTCCCACGACTGTTTCTTTGCAAGGTACACCCACACGTACGAGACGTGTACTCCCGGTTCGCCGACAACAGGATGGTATCCCATCGGCACCGTGCCAAAGGTTTTGTCGTTAATGGACCAGACGGTGTCCACTGGCTTGTTATCGAACCACACACCTTTCCCTACCTGGATACCGCACTTACTTGCACCCTTGAGGATATAAAAGAAAACCTCTTCAAACCCCGGTTCGGTATTAAGCTCAAAGTCATGCGGCAAACTCGACCATGTCCCCTCTCCACGATGCACTGTGATGCCGAGACGCATAGTGGGAGCGGGACCGCCTGGTTTGAGATAGTGATATACATCGCGCTGCGCGTTACCCTCGCCGACGACTACCGAGTGCGCCTCTGCCGCTTCAATAATGACCGGAGAATCGCCAGCGACACCGAAGACCACCTTACCTATGGTGCCGTTTTTGAGATGCACCTCAGCATGCTCGCCTGACGCCTTAAATACGAGCGTATCGTTCTCTCCCATTGCCGAGAGAGTATCAAGTCGTGCCATACCAGACCAGTTGTATACCATAGTGATTAGAGTGAAAATACCATGCGATAAAAGGTTAATCAACCCAAAAACTGTCCGGCGCGCAGAGCTTCGTGTGCTTGGCGCAAAGACTCTGTACGATCGTACGCGGCACCGGGCGCAAAGTGCCGGCCGATACAATCCTGCGCGTCTACCTCCACCTGTGCGAGCACTGAAGTATAGAGCGCCTCGTCTTTATAGATAAAGTAACGTTGTTTGTACTCTTGCGTTAGCTCTTCGCCAAGTGAGAGTCCCAACATTCCGCCCACAAAATCTGCTCCCCGTTGCGGGGTCGACCACGAGGAATCCCACCCACCCGAGAGCCGCGGCGTGAGCTCGATAATCTGCGGACCGTCAGCAGTGAGCATAATGTCGGCCTTGAGCAGATGACCTCCTTTCTGTTTGTCCATTCCAAGCGCCATGCCGGCGCGGCGTATCATATCCTCGGTCGCCGCGCGCGCCTTTTCCGAGTGCACCGCCGGGTTTATGTGCGCCAGCTCAACCGCCCAAGAAATATTGCCGTAAGGATTTTCGCCGTCGTCCCATACACCGGGAAAGAGGTCAAAGTCTTTGCGGAAGAGGCGGTCAACCCAATTGAGCCAATGCATCCGCCCGTTGTACCAGAGCGTCTCAACCGACTGCTCGGCTATCTCGCCGCGCACGGGGACAAGAAGCTTTTCAGCAATCGCCGAGCCGGTAGTACCGTTATCCACCGCGCGTTTAAATACTTCAGGAGTCAGCGCCGCCGGCGACTCGATCCGAGAAAATCCGCGGCTTCCGGAATTGTTGGTGGCCTTAAGCACAACCGGCGCGCCAATCTCGCGCACCGCGTCAACCGCATCGGCG
>CAYHWH010000013.1:8077-8563 GCA_964360325.1 uncultured Candidatus Saccharibacteria bacterium
CGGAATACCGGCTTTGGCCAACAAAGCGCGCGTCTCGTACTTATAGCGGCATATGTGCGCAATCTCCGGGTCGAGCCCCGGCAAGTTCAGGTGGCGGGCGACCGATGCAACTGTTTCATGACAGTCTGCCGCCGCGGTAAATACCGCGCGTATATCGTAGCACTTTATAAGCTCATCCGCCGCGGCGATATTTTCTTTAATAGCAAAGGTGTCCAGATGTACAAACTCATCCGCCATTGAGCGGAGCGTGCATTTCGCCGAACCATCGGTAAGAATAAGTGCGCACCCACGCTCTTTTATTTTTTCCGCGGCGAGGCGTTGCATGCTGCCGCCGGCGAACAGCCACACCGCTTTTGGTTTTGATTTTACTGGCATACTTATATTTTTTTGCCGATCAGCACAATGTCGCGGCCTATCCCTTGTGCGGCAAGTGAGCGGTAATACTCCCACAGCGCCGCCGGGTCATGCTTGAAAAAAACCTCCTCA
>CAYHWH010000013.1:8573-10800 GCA_964360325.1 uncultured Candidatus Saccharibacteria bacterium
GCCTTGCGCTCCTTATGGCATACTTTTCCAACTTCCGGATGCCCGACATAGTTGCGTCCGCTCAAAAGAAAAAACTCCATGGGGTAGCTCACGCCGGCCTCGACAGCAGGCACGCCCTGCTGCGCCAAAAGCGCTTGGAGCGACTCCACCGAAAAATAGTTCAAATGGTGGCGCGGGACAACCCACCACGGAGTATAACCGCCATCCGCGAGCAAAAGTTGCTGAAGCGGATTAAAGTCGTTGGGAGCCACGACAAGCAAAACGCCGCCGGGGTTGAGCATCGCGGCGGCCCGCGCGATAACATTCTGCGGGTCAGGCACATGCTCAAGTACAAGCGAGAGCGCGATAGCGTCAAAACGCCCGAGCTCTGCCGCGCGCGCAGGAGTAAAAAAATCGTTGACCACCTTAAGGCCGCGGGATGCGGCATACCGCACAGCCGCAGGCGAGGGTTCTATGCCGACCACCTCCCATCCGCGCGCTGCTCCGGCATCCAAAAAATAACCCGGTCCGGAGCCTATATCGAGCAGGCGCCTTCCGTTGGTATGTTTTTCCAGCAACGAATAATAAAGACTGTATGTGCCCATCCACCACTCTTTGTCTTCCTCGGCGGCGGCGAAGTACTCCGGCTTTTCGCTCTCATAAAACTCGGTGCGATAAAAGCGGTCGAGCTCTTCCTGCGCGATGAGCGGCATAATGTGCTTAAAGCCGCACGGTTTGCACTCGATGACGTCAAAGCCGTCGACGGTGACCGCTGTTGTGCCGGAATGCTCGTTCATATTTATTCAACCTCAGCGTCGGTAAGCGGTTCGCGTGCGGACAACGGTCGCTTGAGTTTTTTGCCGAGCAACGACAGCAGGTCTTTAGGCTCTACCCCGCGCACCGGGCGCAGGGTAATGAACATATCCTCGGTAATATCCTCTCCGACCTTGAGGTCCCGCGCGGCGTACAGCGAGCGGCGCGTGCCGCGTTCTTTCATTTCGTCCACGCCGCGGCCGGGCGCGGACACCGGCTCTTTGAGCCCCGAGCCAGAAAGCGCCGCCTCAAGCGCGCGAACTTCCGCCACCATATATTTAAACTGCTCCACCGTCATAGAGTTTTTGTCGTCGTTACTGCCGCCCTCCTGCGAGTCGGTGATATGCCGCTCGATAATGCACGCGCCGAGTGCAATAGCACCGAGCGTAGCGGCGTTGGATGCCGGCTCTGAGTGGTCGGAATATCCGACCGGAAGCCCCAGCTCGCAGTGCATTGTTTCTATCGCCCTGAGATTAAAATCCCGCGGCTCCGGCGGATACAATGAGGTACAGTGCAGAACAACAATATCGGCGTTGCCTTCCTTTTGTATCACCTCAACCGCGTGTTTTACCTCTTCGAGATACGCCATGCCGGTGGAGAGTATGATGGGCTTCTTCTTTTTGGCGATATGCCGCAACAGCAAGTCGTCGGTCATTTCGTATGAGGCGACCTTGTACACCGGCACATATGGGTCGAGTACGTCGACCGCGCCGGTATCAAACGGCGTCGACAAAAAGATAATGTTATTTTTCTTTGCGTGTCCGGCAAGCTCGGCAGTCCACCCGTACGGAAGCTCGGCTGACTTGTAAAAAGAAGAAAGCGGTTCGGCGGCTATTTTTTCGGCAGTAAGATGCTGGAACTTTACCGCGTCCGCTCCCGCCCCTGCCGCCACATCAATCGCGGAAAGCGCCGTCTTAATGTTGCCGCGATGGTTCGCACTCACCTCTGCAATAATAAAGACTGGCTGGCCATTCCCAACCATTCTGCCGCCTATTGATATGTCCTTAATCATGCGTTGAAAATATAACACCTATCGCTCCATTTTGTCTTCTGGCGAAGCTGGGCGATACTCTCCGCGATGCAACGCTTCGATACCCCGCTGTTCGGCGGCTAGCCGCTCGGCGTATGCGGAGGTCTTCTTGACTCGACCGAATACTTCCTTGAAGTTTGAGTCAGCGGTGATAAGAACTGCTTCAGCGGAGACAAATTCTGCTTTAACGGGACTCTTTTCCTGCTCATAAAACGCTTTAATGCGCGGCATGTGATACTCATTACTCACGAGTATTATTTCTTTCCACCCTTTTTGTGCTGCAAGTTGTAACGATGACCTGAGTGCGCTGGCGGTATTTGTTGAAATCTCTTCAAGAATTATTCGTTCGCGCGAGATGCCGAGATTCACTAATTCTTGAGCCATGACGCCCGCTAAGGTTGGGGG
>CAYHWH010000014.1:0-10299 GCA_964360325.1 uncultured Candidatus Saccharibacteria bacterium
AGTTCCCCTACCTCAAACCGCTCAACATTATTGAAGTTGAAAAAGAAGAGATTGTCCGCGTCGGCAACCTCAAGTTGAGCTTCTTCTCGGTTACGCACACCATTCCGGACTCCATGGGCATTATCATCGAAACCCCGTACGGGGACATCGTCCACACGGGCGACCTCAAGCTTGAACACGTCGCCGGAGTTCCAACCGAACGCGAGGAGAAGGAATACGCGCGGTTCGCAAAAAAGAAGGTACTGCTTCTCCTGTCGGACTCGACAAACACCGAGGAACCCGGTTTTTCAACACCCGAGGAAACGGTCTCGCGAAAAATGGAAGAAATTATCGGCAAAGTGGAGGGTCGCATCATTATCGGCACATTTTCGTCCCAGCTTGAGCGGATGGTGAACATCATCGCCATCGCGGAACGCCACGGCAAAAAAATCGTCGTCGAGGGACGCAGTATGAAAACCAACATCGAGATCGTCCAGCAGCTGGGAATGCTCACCACAAAAAAAGGGACGTTTATTTCGAGCGAAGAAATGTTCCAGTACCCGCCGGGGAAAATCGTCGTGCTCGCGACCGGCGCCCAAGGAGACAAGTATGCCGCCTTGATGCGCATGGCGACAAAAACGCACCGCACCCTCACCGTGCAGAAAAACGACACCATCGTGCTTTCCTCCTCCATTGTTCCCGGAAACGAACGGGCGGTTCAGAAATTGAAAGACAATCTCTCGCGGCAGGGCGCGCACATCATTCACTACAAAATCGACGACGTGCATTCAAGCGGGCACGCGAATCGCGATGAAACCGCGTGGATTCACCGGAAGATACACCCGCGTTTCTTCATACCGATTCACGGCTACCACTACATGCTCCGTGCGCACGCCGACATCGCGCGGAGCCTCGGAACACCGGAAAAAAACATCGTCATTCCCGACAACAGCATGGTCATTGAAATTACCGAGGAGGGCGAAAAGATAGGAGCGCGAAAGGAGCGGGCACCGTCGGGATTGCGCATGGTGGACGGATTTTCAATTGGAGACATTCAGGAAGTGGTCATTCGCGACCGAAAAGCGCTCGCGGAAGACGGCATGTTCGTCATCATCGCCACCATCAACACGCGCACGGGAAAACTCCGGAAATCGCCGGACATCATCTCCCGCGGATTCGTGTACCTGCGCGAATCCCAGGAACTCCTCCAGCAAACACGCATCATCATCAAGAAAACAATCGAAGATACGACGGCCGGAACGAATCCCATCAATTTCGACCAGGTCAAGAACAACGTGACCGATGCCGTTTCGCGTTTCCTCTTCCAAAAGACCAACAAACGCCCACTGGTGATTCCGGTTGTCCTCAGCGTGTAACTTCCACGCCAATCCTACGCAGGCAGGGTGATTTTTCCCTTCCGAAACGCAAGGAGTCCTTCGGAGACAAGCGTATCTATCTCTGTGAGAATTTCTTTTTGCGCCCGTCCTGAGGCACGCTTCGCCTCGTACATGGTTGCTCCTTTTTTTCGGGAAGCCAGCCGCACGAGAAGTCCTCGCAGCTCCCTCCGCGATCCCCTGAAAGGCGTCTGCCGGACGTAGTGCGCGCTTTTTGCATTAAGTTTTTTTCCACTCTCTTTCAGGTAAGCTCCGTAGTCCATGAGCGCAGAATACCACCGGCGCGGATTTTTGGAGTCCATGGTCTTTTCTATGAGCGGCGCCAGTTCCGCATCATGGACTTTTTTTCTGCCCGAAAAGAAAAAGTGTATGAAGACGGTGCGGATATTCGTCTCAATCATCACCTCCGGTTTGTTGAAAGCGAACACACATACTGCGGAAGCGGTGTAGGGGCCGATGCCGGGAAATGTTTGGAGCACTGGGGCATCCTTTGGAATTTTTCCCTCGTGGTCTTTCGCAAGGAGACGAGCCGTGTCGTGGAGCACCTTCCCGCGGCGGTTGTAGCCGAGCCCTTGCCAGAGGCGAAGCACATCAGAACGTGGAGCTTGTGCGAGAGAACGGAGCGTCGGAAATCGCTTTAGAAAAGCTTTGTACTTCGGGAGAACGCGGGACACTTGGGTCTGCTGAAGCATCACTTCAGAGACAAGAATGGCGTACGGGTCTTTCGTCTGCCGCCACGGCAAATTTCTTCCGGCTGTACGGTAATGGCGATATATCGTGCGTTGGAACGCCGACGACGACGGAACACGCACAGACGCGCTACGCGCTCGGGGTCGGTGGTTGT
Organism: uncultured Candidatus Saccharibacteria bacterium; assembly: GCA_964360325.1. Taxonomy (GTDB): domain Bacteria; phylum Patescibacteriota; class Minisyncoccia; order Phycocordibacterales; family SBAW01; genus CAYHWH01. The sequence goes on from CAYHWH010000014.1 coordinate 2,218, forward strand.
TCATTATTCCCGCGTTCAAACAGGCGCACAAGATACACGGTAATAACAACCGCGACGGTTGTTATGGAAACCGCGTAGAGAAATTTTGCCAGAACGGTATTTGCCTGCGGGACAAAAAAATCAATAAGCGTCTTGATGGCGTCATTCCATGCCAAACCAGCAACAAGACTGAAAGCGGCTGCAACGTAACTGAGCATGCGCTCCTTTACTTCTCCGCCAAAAGCGACACCTTTTTCCTTGACTGTTTTGAACTCTTCGCGAAATCTTTGAGTCATGTTTCTCTTCCAGTATACCCTCGCAGCAACTTTTGCAAAAGTTGCTGCGAGGAACATGAAAAAACAAAACCAACCCCGAGTCGGGGTTGGTTTTGTTCGAACTTCCTGGGTTAGCGAGTTCGCTCCCGCATCGGGCGCGCCTCGTTGACCGTGAGCGAGCGACCGCTGAAGTCTTTGCGGTTCCACATTTCTATGGCGGCATCCGCGTCTTGGTCATTCGCCATCTCGACGAAGCCGAAGCCCTTCGAGCGGCCGGTCATGCGGTCGGAGATAATCGTTGCCGATGTCACCGCCCCTGCCTTCGAGAACGCATCCGAAAGCTCACTGTCGGTGGTGCTGTAAGGCAAACCTCCGACAAACAGTTTCTTAGCCATTCTTTTTTCTACTTACCTACTGTCGTGGAAGCGACCTGTTTTTCCCCTGTCCGAACGTAACCGCTCTATAAACATTGGAGAACCTTCTCACGAATGCCCATAGTATGCCCCACAATGCCTGAAAAAGCAAACAAGTCGATGAGAGTCTTTTTAGCCCTTACTAGAGCTGTTATTCAGCCGTTATGGGCGCACTTCCCTGTTGATGTGCGAAAAGGCGTACGCGAGGGTTCCGCCGACTTTTTTGCCGGGGTTGAAAATCCCCCGCGGGTCAAAAATTCTTTTTACCTCTTCAAATAAATGGTAGACGGTGTCCCCGTACATTTTCGGAAGGTACGGCGTGCGGATAATGCCGTCGTTATGCTCCCCCGTTATTGACCCGTGGTATGACAGCACGAGGTTGTACACTTTTTCCGACAATTCTTGGATAATCCTCACCACCTCCGGTTTCCCCATATCCATCAGAGGAATAATGTGGAAATTGCCGTCGCCGACGTGTCCGGCGATGGTGTAGGTGATGTCGTACTGGTCAAGAATACCGTAGAGCCTCGGAAGAAACGCCGGCAAATCTTTCGGAGAAACAATAATGTCGTCAATGAAGGGCGCCGTGCGTTTGCCGTGGACGTGGTGGCGCAGAAGATTAAAGCTCTCGCGACGGATGACCCGGTATTTTTCGCCCTCTTGCGCCGAATGGGTAACGCGAGCGGACACATTAAAGCGCTTGATGCCGCCAAGCGCCGCGAGAGCTTGCGCCTCTGCTTCTTCGTCGGAATCCGCCGTGAATTCCGCGAGAAGAACAAGTTTCGGCACCCCGCCGAAAAGAACGCTCCAGAACTCCGGAAGAAACCGCAATCCGAGGGAAAAGATGTTCCCTTTCAGGCGCTTCGCGATGTCGGCAAAATAGCGGATGGCTATTTCAAACGTGTGGTCGTCGTACGACTCAAAGCTCTCCGGCTTGAACGCGAGCACATCCCCCACCAGCTCACCGAGAAGGGATAGGTCTTTGAGAAAAATGACCAGCATGCGCGAATGTGCTCGCGGGTGCACAAGCGTAAAGGTAATTTCCGTGACAAGCCCGAGCGTTCCCTGCGAGCCGACGAACAGTTTCGTGAGGTCAAACGTCCCCGCCTTCTCGTCAATCACATCCCAAAGCGCGTACCCCGCGGAATTTTTGGAGACCCGCGGCCGCGCCCCCTCAAGCATAGCCTTATTCTTTTCCAAAAGTTTCAACATACTACGATATATCGTAGTATCTCCCTCTCCCGTCTCTGCGGCGGCTTTTTGCCTCGCCTCTTCAAGAGTAATTTTTTCAAATATGTGTTCCTTGCCGTCGACGAGTACGACTTTTAGCTGTTTGACGTATCTGTCCGTTTTTCCGTAGGCGAGCGATTTTTCCCCGCCTGCGTTGTTCGAAACCATGCCGCCGAGCGCCGCAAGCTCTCGCGAAGCGGGGTAACTCGGCAAGAGGTAGCCTTTTTTCAGCGTTTCCTTTTCAAAATCTCTGTAGTAGACGCCGGGTTGCGCCGTCGCAATTCCCTCGCCGACGGAAAGTATGCGATTGAAATATTTTGTAAACGAGACAACGACGGATTCGCCCAAAGGGCCGCCGGTCATGTCGGTGCCGGCGGAGCGTCCCGTGAGTGATATCTTCTCTCCGGCCCCCCGCGCCGCACTGGCGGCACGGACGAGCATTTCAAGGTCGGCAACGTCTTTCGGGAACACCACAAGCGAGGGTTTTACCTCAAAAAGACTCGCGTCGCGGCTGTAGATATCAAGTGTCGCCGCATCATCTTTGATATCCCCGCGAAATGAGCGGGAGAGAGTCTCCCGAAAGTTCAACATACCCTTATTGTAACAGAAAACGCTTCCGTTAGAGGTTCATGTTGCGCACGATGTCAGCATCGATAATCGGCGCGTCCGCTTCCTGCCGTTTTCCGTGGAATCGGATGATGTCGCCGTCAACGAAACGGGCGAACATCGCCGGTTTTTTGTCCTTATTCCAGATAATGATGTCAGACGGAATGTTGACGGTAACCTGCACGCCGCCGACCCTGATTTGAATCGACGACGGCGAAGGTCCGGGGGTGCCAATCAGTGCACCCTGGAAATTTTGATAGCGATAGAGGTTTTGATCGAGATAGATATGCACCCGCGAGGCGGCGAGTGTTTTGGTGTTGTGGTCAAAGACGCCGGAAATGGAGGTGGTGGTATCCCCGATGAGGAGGCGCGAGAGATCAATCGTCCGCGAGCCCTTCGAGAAAACCGTGTTCCCGTCGACCGAGACCGTTATCTGCCCCTGGTTGCCCGTCGAGAGCGTGAAGGAGTTGCCGGAAACGTTGACGCTCACGACCTTGCCGGAAAATGCCACGTGCTCTTTCTGAACCGAAATATTCCGTATCAGCGTCGGAACCAGCACGAGCGCTTCGGCTCCGCTTTCAAGCGTTCCCTGCATGTTGAGGTAATCGCCGACTTTGATTTCCTCGTAGGTTGTCGCTTCCCCGGTACCGCGGAGAACGCTCGTTGAAGGAGTGCTTTTCACGAGAAGCCGCACAAACGAATTACCCCAGTAGAGGCGTGTGTAGAAAGAGCGCCCGGCCAGTTGCATGACTTTCGCTCCTGAAATTACCACCAAACCGTCCCTGCTGACGTAGATTTCCGTCTGCTGCGAGTTACTCTGAAAAATCGCGTCGGTGTTGATGGTCGCCGCCGAAAGAGGAACGGCCACGCAAAACATAAAAACAAGAAAAACGCTCTTGAGAAAATGCCCGTGCATCTAAAAAAGATACCATGTACGAAGATGCGATGCAAAACAGACACAATGTCTTTTTTATAACATTGACTTTTAAACAACTAATGATATAATTTCTCCAGAGCTTGAACTGAACCAGTACAGGAGACTTCCCATGACCGAGGGGAATCACGACGTACCGCCGCTTTCCTTCTTGAAGGAAATCGCCATGGAAGCCGGTATTGTCATGCGTGCATACTTCCCCGAACCGGGAAGAATGAAACCGGATATGAAACCGGACAACACACCGGTGACCGAGGTGGACCGAAGAATCAGCGAGCTTGTGCGTGGCTACGTCTCGAAAAAATATCCGTACATCGGGATTCTTTGCGAGGAGGGCGGTTACGGCGAGCGCAAGCGTATTGAATTTATCGTCGACCCGCTCGACGGAACAGCCGGTTTCGCACGCGGCGATGCATCGGCCGTTTTCGCGGTAGCAGTGGCGGTTGATGGCGAAATTGTCCACAGCGTCATCTACAACCCGCTCACGTGCACGAAACCGCGCATGTTCAGCGCCTCAAAAGACGTTGGCGCTTTCATCAACAACCATCGCATGAGCGTCTCGCAGGTTCTGGGCACTTCGGTACGCCCCTCAGTCGGCATCGCCACGTGGCCAAACTGCCGCGTCGGGGGAATACTCAAGATCGCCGATGAGCTTCAGAGGCGGGAGATCTGCATCGTGGGCGTGACAAGCATTTCGCTCACAAGCGCCCTCGTCGCGGCCGGCTCTCTCGTCGGCGTTATCATGCCGGGACAGCACCTGCATGACGCGGCGCCGGGGGACCTCCTGGTGCAAGAAGCCGGCGGCATGACTACCGATCTTCGTGGAAACCCCCTGCGATATGACGGGGAGGAAGTTGACGGATTCGTTTTCAGCAACGGACGCTTCCACAATTTTTTCCTCGAGGTGGTGCAAAAACACTATCCGTGAGTTCAGGCGGTACGGGACACACGTCCCGTACCGCCTGTGTTTTTTACCTTTTGTCAGTCTTTCCAAGCAAAGCGATTTTCACGTAATATGTCGCAGACATTTTCAAACATTTTCCGACGCACGTTCAAGGACACGTCCGGATACACTTCAAGTGAAGCATAGAGAACACCTATAAGTCCCAAACCAAGACTCAGCGCCTGCGTAATTTCCTTGTCACCCGTTTTTTTAATATAAAGGGAAAGAAAAGCGTCGCCAAGTTCCCGATAGTAGTCGTTTCGCGTTTGGTGGTACAGCCAGAGGTACTGCGACATCCAATGCCCGATATCGGTACCCGGATCCCCCCATGGCACGCGAGAGTAATCAATAACCCACACCGATCCGTCTTTTCTTAGAAAAAGATTTCCCCCCCAGAAATCTCCGTGGAGCGCCCGCAATCTGTCATACCTGTCCTTCCACAGGTGAATCAGGCGCAAGAGAAGCGTTACATATTCTCCTTGTTTTGAGGGAGACAAAAAAGGGTGTTCTTCATCAAGCGCATGGAGAAACGTTAAGGTGAGCTCCGGGTGCATGAGCTCGCCGCGCAGCCCGTCATTGTAAACGGCCTTGAGTTTTTTAACGTCTCCGGAGGAGTGAGTAACCTTGTGGAGCGAACAAATGTAGTCGGTTATGTTCTCAAGCTCCGCAATGTCTTGCTGGTCCATTCGCGCTTTTTCTTTTCTCTGGTTCAAAAGAGCAAAGTATGACAATCCTTCGGGTTCAAACTCTTGAAGGTGGTATATGGCGGAATTCTCGCCGAGTTCGGGCATCATGTGCATATCGCCCTCAACCTCAACAATAAGACCGACAGGCCGCGGTTTCGCGTCGGCACGGCGCGCCATGGCATGCCCGACAAGAAGCGAGGAGAGTTTTCGTTCGGGAAATTCAAAACCAAAACCATCGACGGCAACTTCTTTGAGGAAGAAAAGCCTGCCGTCTTTGGCAGTCAGCTTGTATCCTACGGAATGAAACCCTCGCCCGGCCTCTTCACAACGAATGAATTCAATAGATTCATTAAGCTTTCGGGAAACAACCTGCGATATTTTTTTCAAATCAATTTCTTTCATATCTATTTTCCCGCGCGCTTCAGTATACGCACAATCCCCCTGTCTGCATCCACTTCCACCAGGTCGCCGTCTTTGAGGACTTTCGTCGCCGTTCTCGTGCCAATGATGCAGGGTTTTTTAAGTTCGCGGGACACGATGGCGGCGTGTGAGGTGATGCCGCCTTCATCGGTCACGATGGCTTCCGCAATTTTCATAAGCGGCAAGAATTCCGGGCGGGTCATTGATGTGACGAGTATCTCTCCCTTCAAAAAGGCCCTCGCTCCGGGACCTTTCGGGTCAAGTACGACGCGAACGTTCCCGCGCGCTTTGCCTTTGGAAGCAACTGTTCCTTTGAGTTCCCCGCCTGAAACGGCACTCAAGGCCCTGGATACGATATCCCATTTTTCTACGGCCTCGGCCCCGAACGAATAAACGAAATCGCAATCTTTCGTAATGTGCAGGAACACTCCTTCGGAAAATTGTTTCCGGAGTCGTGCTTCCGTCAGAGAACCGCGGAAGAGGTCTTCAACTTGCCACGGTAAGAGAGCGTTCACGAGAAGCGGGTTGATTCCTCGCCTTTTAAAAACTTCGCGGAGCACTTTCAGAAGACCGTAGAGTCCCGTGTAGTTGAGACGTTTTCGTTCATCGCGCCAGGTTGTGAGTTCATTGAAAAATGCAAGAGGGTTCTGTGTGAGATTGTGCTTGGTGAGAATGCGCTTCTGCTCCTCTGTGGGGTCTTCAAAAGCGACGGGATGAAGTTTGGCGAGTTCGGCACCAATAAACTCATCGGACACTTCGCTGAAACTCGAGTAGTCCATGCCGTACCAGAAGAAACGCCGTTTGAGAGTATCCCTGGAAATGGAACCCCTATTGAGATCGTGGAGCGCCATCTCCCACGCGGTAGTAAATGCGGGAATCGACGAAGTAACGAGTGTGTGCTCCTCTGACTCGGAAAAACCATACTCCTTGGTAATCTTATCAATCTCAACCTGGTCAAATCCGGCGTCAAACGCATCTATAAAGATGAGGACTGTCCACATGTCCTGGTCCAGCGCATAGAGACGATCGTACATCGCTTTCAGTTCTTCAAGAGAAAATTTTGCGGGGTCCTGGAAAACGAGTTTACGCGACTCTTCCGTGAGTTCCGCATCGAGTCGTTTCCACTCCGTTTCCCACGTGTGCGGAAGCATGCGGCCTTTCGATAGCGCGAGAACCTTTTGCACGACCTTTTCAAAGTCACGCTCATAGAATACGGCGATGGTGTAATTGTTTTTGAAAAATCCGAACGATTCTCCCCATGTTGTGGAAACGTAGCGGAGCATTGGTTTCCCGACTGTCTGGTACGGAAGAATGACTTGGTATAAACCGGTCCTCCCCTCCTGCTTATAGAGCTTCACGCCGGGAATTAATGAGATTTCGTCTTTCATATTTATTTCTTCGGTACCGATGCCGGAACCTTTGATTGAGATAGGGTCGTTATCGGCCGACTCTGGGTGATGTAAAATTTTCCCTTTCTTCCTTCGGCAGACTCAGGACTTACAGCAAAGGCCCATTCAATGTCGCACGGGAAGCCGTAGTGGTTTTCAATTTTGAGTACGAGTTCCGAGAGTTCAAGTACTTGTGATTCGGTAAGTACCCGTGAGGATGCCCTCGACTCCGGAATGGCAACCCATTCATTACCTCCCTTGGCCGAACGATACAGACCACGCTCCTGTGTCGCCACATTCACCTCGGTAATTCTTCGCGGCTCTTTCTCCACTACGTAGGAATCCGGTGTCACTTGCCCCGAGACGATTGCTTCGCCGAGTCCGAACCCCGCTTCAATAATGAGCTGGTTTTTGTCCTCCGTTACCGGATGCACGGAAAATGCGATGCCGGAGCATTCGCTCTCCACCATTTTCTGGACAACAACAGCGACGGAAATATGCACTTCGTGGAGACCTTTCTCAAAACGATAGAAAATCGCTCTCGGTGTGAAAAGCGACGCCCAGCATTTCTGGACATTTTTGAGAAGGTTTTCCTCCGTCGTATTTAAAAACGTATCCAGTTGTCCCGCCCACGCGGCCGAAGACGAATCTTCGGCCGTCGCCGAAGAGCGCACCGCCACGTACTCCGCGCCAAGTTTTTTGAAATTGTCGCGAATCTCATCCGCAACCTCTTTTGGCATTGTCGCCCCCAAAATAAGACTTTGAATCCGCTCGGAGGCGTGCTCCACAGTTTGCATCTCTTGGTGGTTCACACTATGGAGAATTGCGTCTATGTCGCCGTGCAATTGCGTTTCCTTCAGAAACCGCTCGAATGCAGAGCTTAGAATCACAAATCCGGGCGGTACCGGAATTCCCGCCTGCGTCATTTCGCCAAGAGACGCCCCCTTGCCGCCGGCGAGAGCGGTATCGGATTTGCCAATTGTTTTGAATTCTTGAATATATTCCATGGTCCGAGCGGAAATACACCCAAGTATGGAGCAAAACAAAAACTAGGCAAGCCGCGCTTTCCGTTTCTGCTTACGCATGCGGTTGTATATTTCTTTTTCGCACAAACAACATAACGACGGCGACAAATGCAAACGACGTAAACGACATCAGGCGAATCGTAATGTAGCCGAATTCAAACACGAGCCGCTGTGCGCAATCCG
>CAYHWH010000015.1:0-9205 GCA_964360325.1 uncultured Candidatus Saccharibacteria bacterium
TCCCGGGCACCGACCACGCCGCAATCGCCACGCAGTCAAAAGTTGAAAAGGACCTTTCCAAAGAAGGCACGACGAGGGTCAAGCTCGGCCGCGAAGAGTTCCTCAAGCGCGTCGAGGTATTCGCCGCGGAAAGCCACGACACGATTGTGAAGCAGATACGCACCATGGGCGCTTCCTGCGACTGGAGCCGCGAAGCGTACACGCTCGACGAGAAAAGGAACGCCGCGGTGAACACGATGTTCAAAATGATGCACGACGACGGCCTCATTTACCGCGGTAACCGCATCGTGAATTGGGACCCGAAGGGACAGACGACGATTTCCGACGATGAAATCGTGCACGAAGAACGCGATGCAAAATTCTACACATTCAAATACTCAAAAGACTTCCCTATAAGCATATCCACCACCAGACCCGAAACAAAAGTCGGCGATACGGCCGTTGCCGTCCATCCGGACGACCCGCGATACGCGAAATTTGTCGGCAAGGAGTACGACATCGTGTTTTGCGATGTTCCCATACACATAAAAATCGTGGCCGACAAAAGCGTCGACAAAGAGTTCGGTACCGGAGCGCTCGGAGTCACGCCGGCGCACAGCCAGACGGACTGGGATATCGCCGAGCGGCACGGCCTGCCGCGGCCGCAGGTGATCAACGAGTACGCGAAAATGACCGTCGGCGGGCGTCTTGAAGGAAAAAAAACGCTTGAGGCGAGAGAACTTGTCGTCGCATGGCTCAAAGAAGAAGGACTGCTCGAAAAGGAAGAGGCTATCAAGCAAAATATTTCAACGGCGGAGCGCACCGGAGGCGTCGTGGAACCGCTGCCGAAACTCCAGTGGTTCATCAACGTCAACAAGCCGATTCCTTCGCGCGGAAACAAAACGCTCAAAGAACTGATGCGCGAGCCGGTTGCGGACGGACGCATCGCCATCCTTCCCGACCACTTCTCGAAGATATATTTCCACTGGATAGACAACCTGCGCGACTGGTGCATCAGCCGCCAGATTTGGTTCGGCCACCGCATTCCCGTGTGGTATCAGCCCGAGGCTGACCAGCCTGGGGCTGGCCAGACCGAGATTCATGTCGGCGTCGAGCCGCCTCCGGGCGACGGCTGGGAACAGGACGAGGACACGCTCGACACTTGGTTTTCTGCCGGCCTCTGGACGTTCTCCACGCTCGGCTGGCCCTTCGACTACGCTCAGGGCAAGCCGAGACCGGGAAGCGACCTCGCGACATACCACCCGACCGATGTTCTTGAAACCGGGCACGAGATTCTCTTCTTCTGGATTGCGCGCATGATACTGATGAGCCAGTACGCACTCGGCGAAGTTCCCTTCCGCACCGTGTATCTGCACGGCACCGTGCGCGACCAAAAGGGGCGCAAGATGAGCAAGTCCCTTGGAAACGGCATCGACCCGACCGACGTCGCGAAAGAATTCGGCACGGACGCCGGACGGATGGCGCTCGTTGTCGGCAACACTCCCGGCACGGACATGAAAATATGGAAAGATAAAATAAAGGGTTACAAAAATTTCGCCAACAAGCTCTGGAACGTCACCCGCTTCGTTCTTTCCTCCACGGAGTCGCTTCCGTGGCGCGACGCGCCCCTTACGCAAGCGGACCCGGAATTAGAACGGGAGCTACGCGCGCTCGTCGAAGACGTGACAAAAGACATGGAGGAGTACCGCCTGTACCTTGCCGCCGAGAAGCTATACCGCTACCTCTGGCACCGGTTCGCTGATATCATACTTGAGGAAAGCAAACCTGTGTTTGCGGGAGACGACGAAGCGGCAAAGAGTTCGCGCGCGCGACTGCTCCAGGAAACGCTCCGGACGCTTTTGAAGCTCCTTCACCCGTTTACGCCCTTCATCACCGAAGAAATCTGGGGGGAACTTTCCGAAAACGAAAGCCTCCTCATGGTCGCCCCGTGGCCCGTTGTAAAATAACTTCATGCTCACCGCACGCATCGCGACCATCGCTTTCTTCGGCGGCCTCCTGCCGTCCCTCCTGTGGCTGTGGTTCTGGCTCCGGGAAGAAAAATGCCACCGCGACCCAAAGCGCTTCATTTTTTACTCGTTCCTCGCAGGCATGGCCGCGGTTCCTGTTGTCCTTCCCTTCCAACATTTCGCTTCCGCGTACTTCACCGGAACGGTGGTTCTTATTCTCTGGGCTGTGAGTGAAGAAATTTTTAAATATATTGCCGCGTCCGTCACCGTCCTGCGCCCGAAACTTATGGACGCTCCGCTCGATGCTCTTATTTTCATGATAAGCGCCGCGCTGGGCTTCTCGGCGCTTGAAAATATGCTGTTTCTCATTGCGCCACTGCAAGCCGGCGACACCATCCAGGCAATACTCACGGGAAACCTGCGTTTTATCGGCGCAACGCTTCTCCATACGCTTTCCTCCGCAACGGTGGGACTCGGCATTGCATACGGATACTACAGAAGTACAACGGTAAAGCGGATCGCTCTCGTTTCCGCACTTATCCTCGCCATCGCGTTGCACTCCGGATTCAATGTACTTATAATGAAGAGCGAGCAGGGGGGCATGTTTGGCGCATTCCTTCTCGTGTGGGCCGGAATCATTCTTCTCCTTCTCCTTTTCGAGAAGGTCAAAGCCCGCTCAAGCCAGCGGCAGGGTTGCTGAAAATTTTTAAAAAAAATTAACATACGAAGGTCTATGGCAAACGATAAACGCTCTTTCTTTGAACGCCTTACCGGAACCGTCAATGTTGACGACGAATTCGAGGACGAGCCGATGGGCGGCAAAAAACTCTCCGTCACGCAAAACGGCAAAAAAGGCGACGTGTGGGCCGCCGAGGAAGAAAGCGCGGACGGGCATCTGACGGTTGACGTCAACCAGACGCCGACGCACATCGTCATCAGGACCATGGTCGCGGGAGTCCGCCCGGAGGACCTCGACGTGTCCATAACACGCGACATGGTGACCATCAGAGGCAAGCGGGAAGAACAGCAGGAAACTTCCGATGACGATTACTTTTTGAAAGAGCTATATTGGGGATCGTTTTCGCGAACCATCATGCTCCCGCAGGAAGTGGAAGTGGACAGCGCCGAGGCGGTTGAGCGGCAGGGACTCCTGACCATCCGCATCCCGAAAATCAACAAGGAGCGCCAGACGAAACTCAAAATACGGACGAACTGATTTCACGCAAAAAACACAACACCCCGCCGAAACGGCGGGGTGTTGTGTTTCCAGATTGTTGAATTTCTGATGTGCCTGGGGCCAGGATCGAACTGGCGACCTCATCCTCTTCAGGGACGCGCTCTACCAACTGAGCTACCCAGGCATTTTTTTACTATAACGTTCTTTTTTCCGCGCCGATATTACTTAAGCGTGAACGGACACTATAGCTTATTTGCCCGAAAGATTCAAAAGACTCCGAAGCGGTTCGGGAATATTCTGCCCCAGAGATTGAAGCTGTTCCGCGCTCCCCTTCGCCCCGCTGTACGCGTTTTGAAGCGAATCAATGTACGGCCCCAGAACATGGTAATACAGCCAGAGGGGGGCACCGATGAGAAACGCAATCCAGAGAACGCGGAAAATGCCGCTCCAGAAAGACGCGCGCCGCATGGCGCGAAGCATGCGGTTGTTCTCGCGAGAAAGCTCCAGAGATTCCTGCAGTATCCGTTTCGTTTCCGGGTCCATATTCCGCACAGTATATCATAAAGTATCAGCGTAAAACCAAAGAAATCACACGGAAATGTGCATTACGCGGCTCACTCATATATACTCAATATCGCAATGGACAAACCGCAAAAACACCAACCGGAAAAAATCCTCACGGGCATCATAAGCGTTACCGCTAGGGGCGTCGGCTACGTCATTATTCCCGATCGGGAGGACGATATCGAAATTGACCAAACACGCCTCGGCACGGCGCTCGACGGAGACACGGTTCAGGTCGCTCTCGTTGCGGGAGCGGGAAAAAGCTGGAAAGGCCGCCCTGCGCGGACCCAAGGGAAGATTCTTACCGTCCTCGAGCGCAATAAAACCCGTTTCATCGGGACGCTGAAACAGGAGGGCGGACGCTTCATTCTCTCCCCCGACAGCCGCCGCATGCACGTCACGATTCTTGTAGAACCGGCGCAGGGGCAGACACTTACCCCGCAATGGAAAGCGCTCGTTGAAATGAAACCATGGACCGACTCGAGAAAACTCCCGACGGGAAATGTCATCGAGCTTCTTGGCCCGAAGGGAGAGAACGAAACGGAAATGCGCTCCATCGCGCTCGGCCACGGATTTGAAAGCGGCTTTTTGGAAAAAATAGAGCACGAGGCGGAAGCGCTCGCGCGCGCGGGCGCGGCGCCGGAGAGCGAAGCGGCGCGGCGCCGTGATTTCCGAAACGTCACCACGTTTACCATAGACCCGGAGGATGCAAAAGACTTCGACGACGCGCTCTCCGTGCGCGCGCTTCCCGACGGGAATATCGAGGTCGGCGTTCACATCGCCGACGTGACGCACTTTGTCCGCCCGGGACAGGCGATAGACAGCGAGGCGCAGGCGCGCGGCACGTCGGTGTACCTCGTCGACCGGACCATCCCGATGCTTCCGGAGATTCTCTCAAATGACATTTGCAGCCTGAAACCGAACGTCGACCGCCTCGCTTTTGCGGCCGTCTTTACGCTCACCCCGAAAGGTGCCGTGCAATCGCAATGGTTCGGCGAGACCATTATCCATTCCGACAAGCGATTTACCTACGAAGAGGCGCAGGGAATCCTTACCGCGGGAGAAGGAATATTTTATAAAGAGCTCTCCACCCTCAATTCGCTCGCAAAAAATATCCGCGCCGAGCGCTTCGAGACGGGAGCGATCGATTTTGACCAGGAAGAAATCAAATTCAAACTCGACGCAAAAGGAAAACCGATTGCCGTCGTCAAAAAGCAACGCCTCGACACGAATATGCTCGTCGAGGATTTCATGCTCCTCGCGAACCGCGAGGTGGCGACGTACGTGTACGACCTCGGCAAGAAAACGCCGGGCGTGAACAATCTCTTCGTCTACCGTATTCACGACGTGCCCGACAGCGAGCGCATCGAGGAGCTTGGTGTTTTTCTGCGCGCCATCGGGTACGACCTGAAGACACACAAGGGCGTCATTTCGGCGAAAGACATCAATCGCCTTTTTAAGGAAATCGAGGGAAAGCCCGAGGAAGGTCTCATCAAAGTGGCGACCATCCGCTCCATGGCAAAAGCCGTTTACTCGACGAAGAACATCGGGCATTTCGGCCTCTCGTTCCGCTACTACACGCACTTCACCTCCCCCATCCGCCGCTATCCGGACATGATGGTGCACCGAATTTTAAAAAGCCACCTCGATAAAAAACCTCTCGGGAAGAATGAACTCGCCCGCTACGAAAAACTTTCCATCGAATCGTCGCGGCGCGAAGTCGAGGCCGTCGAGGCGGAGCGCGAATCGATTAAGTACAAGCAGGTTGAATTTCTGCAGGACAGAGTCGGCGAGGAATTCGACGCGGTCATCTCCGGCGTTGCCGACTGGGGCCTGTACGTGGAAGAAAAAAACACGAAAGCGGAGGGACTGGTGCATGTGCGCGCGATCGGCAAGGACTACTACATCGTCGAAAAGAAACAGTACCGCATTGTCGGAGAAAAAACGAAAAAGACGTACCGTCTCGGCGACAAAGTCCGCGTGAAGCTCACCGGAGCCAACCTTGAGGCAAAGACACTCGATTTCGCGTTTATTTGATGCCTCACATACATCCCACACCATTGAAGCGAAAGCCTGTGTACTGAAGGACCTTGCGCAGTTCTCTTCAAGGTTCGACCTTGATTATCAAGGTCGAACCTTGATATAATTTCTCCATGGGAAGAAATATTTCTTTTGCACCGGGGGAATTCTATCACCTCTATAATCGTGGAACTGAGAAGCGTAATATTTTCTCAAGCAAAAACGACTACGAACGATTTCTTACTCTCCTCTATCTCTCAAACGGAGATAGGCCCGTTCACCTCCAACTTCAAGGTCGAACCTTGAAGGAAGTTGCGGAGACAGGTAGTGTTCGCGGCAAATTACTTGTGGAAGTATGCGCGTACGTGTTGATGCCGAATCATTTTCATCTTCTTGTACGAGAAAAAGAGGACGGTGGAATCAGTCTCTTCATGCAAAAACTGCTCACTGGGTACACGATGTACTTCAACAAGCGCCACAATCGGACAGGCGCTTTATTCCAGGGAAAATTTAAAGCGACGCATGCCGATACCGACCGGTATCTCACATACCTTTTCGCGTATATACACCTCAACCCGGTAAAATTGATTGAACCAAAATGGAAAGAGAATGGGATTACCAACCGCCTCCGCGCGGAAAAATACATTGGTACGTATCCATATTCCAGTTTCCCCGAATATCTCGGCGCAGAACGACCGGAGCATGTGCTTATTGATACAAGTGTTTTACCAACGTATGCAGATTCTTCAAAAAAATTCAAAAATATGGTCACTGAGTGGCTTGCGTATAAAGCCGAATAATCAGACTTCAAGGTTCGACCTTGATTATCAAGGTCGAACCTTGAAGTGAAAAGAAAGAATCGTGGTCCATTCGAGGCCCTAGATGGCGCACTTCCGAAACTAATCGCATGATTCCGCGGCCGATCTTTGCGGTCGGCCGCGCTTTTTTTTTTACTTTGCCACAGCAACCGCTTCTTCGAAGCGGACGGAGAGCAGTTTGGAAATGCCGTCGCTGCCCATCGTGATGCCGTAGAGAATTCCCGCGCGGCTCATCGTCTCCCTGTTGTGTGTGATTAAAATGAGCTGGGATTTGCGCGAAAGATTTTCTATCATGTCGCCGTAGCGTTTGCTGTTCGCCTCGTCGAGCGCCGCATCGGTTTCATCGAGAATGATGAACGGAGGCGGATTTACCTGGCTCATCGCAAAAATAAGGGCGATGGAGGTCAGCGCCCGCTCTCCGCCGGAGAGCATCTGGAGGCCCTTGATGCGCTTATGGGGAAGCGACACCGTAATATCGATTCCCTCTTCCACCTCTTCTTCCTCCTCGCGCCCGGCTTCTTCAAGAATATCCAAATCACTCGTTCTGCGGCGGCGTTTCTTTTCCTCGACGACAAGAAGCGACGCCGTGCCGCCGCCGAACATGAGCGAGAAGAAACGCTCGAACTCCGTGTTGATTTTTTGCAGGCCCTCTTTAAACTGCTCGTTCAGTTTTCCGTCCAGCTCGGCGATAAGCTCCTCGAGGGAAGCGGCGGAACGTTCAAGGTCGCCAACTTCTTTTTCAAGAAACGCGTCGCGCTCTTTCACTTCCGCATGCTCTTTTAAAATCTCCTCCGCCGAGCCTCCCCCGGCCTCTTCCAGACGAATTTTCAGTTTTTCAAGCTCCCGCCGGCGTTTTTCCTGGGCCAAACGGTCGTCAACCTCCACCGCGTCAAACTTTTTCTGTTTGTAGTCGAGAATCACCCTCCCGATGAGCGCGCCTCCCTCCGAGAGTTCGCTTTTGAACGCTTCCTCCGTGCGCACGAGCACCTGCTCTTGGTTTTCGATATTTTGAAGCTTCAAACGCATTTCGCTCTGCTCTGCCATTACCTCGAACAGTTCGCGCTCCGCGTCCCGGCCTTCGTCTTTTGCGTCGGCAAGTTCGCGTCTCAGTTTTTCGTACGTACCCCGGAGAGATTCTTCTTTCGCGAGCACACTGCGCTGTTCTCCCTCAAGTTTCTTTTTTTCTTCAAGCAACCGTTCGAGGTCGTTTTCTTCCGGAGACGCTTCTTTTCGCTTCCTCCTGCTCTCGATAAAAGAACGCAGGAGCGCCACAGCCTCGGCAAAATATTTCCGCACAACCCCGGCATCTTCAACTCCCTCCGCTTCCTTTACCTTTTCTTCAAATGACCGGGCAATTTCATCGATATCGCGAAGCGGAATAGCCGCATCGCCGAGAGCCTTTTCCTCCCGTTCTTTTCGTTCGCGCACTCGCTTCTCGGCGGCTATTTCTCCTTCAAGCCGCCCCAGCTCCCGCATGAAAGTTTCTTTTTCGCTTCGCGTCCGAGCCAACTCTTCTTCGAGCTCGACGAGGTTTTTCCCGCGCGAGTCTTTTTCTTTCGATTCCTCGAGCGTCGTTTTTGCTTTTTGTAGACGTATCTCAAGCACGGCGAGTTTCGTGCTCGGCTCCTCTTTTTCTTCCTCCAGTTTCTTTTTGGCAAGGGCGATGTACAGTTCTTCGCGGGCAAGGTATTCAAGGTAGCGTCCCGTGAGCTCTTCGCGCATCAAAACGACACGATTCACTTTCTCCACCTGCTTCTCGAGAAAGCGCAGGTGCGGCGCGATTTCTTTCCGCAGAGATTCAACCTGGGTGATATTTTCGCGCGTTTTTCCGAGTTTTTTTTCGCTCTCTTCTTTTTTGTACTGGTATACCTTGAGGCCGAGTGCGTCCTCAATCATGTCGCGGCGCTCTTTAATGCCCGCCGAGAGAACGCGGTCAGCCTCTCCCTGCGAAATAATGTGGTGTCCCGAAACGCCAACGTTTGCCCCAGCTAAAAGTTCAATAATATCGCGCAGACGCACCTGCGTGCCGTTGATGAGGTACTCGTTCGTCCCGTCGCGGTAAACGACCCGCTCGAGAGACACTTCGTCGAAATCAACATTGAAAAGGCGCTTTTCATTATCAAACACGAGCTTTACGGACCCGCGATTCCCGCGTGGAACAATTTTTGACCCGTTCCAAATGAGGTCTTCGCCGCGTTTTCCGCGAAGCGATTTTATAGACTGCTCGCCGAGCACGAAGCGAAACGCCTCGGCGATGTTTGATTTGCCGGAACCGTTCGGCCCCACAATGGCGGAAATGGGAGCACTGAATTCAAGAGGGCTTTTCTTTGCAAAAGATTTGAAGCCCAAAAGTTCGAGAGATTTGAGATACATTGGGCTCTATTGTAGCTAAGCGTCCGATTCCTTACCACTCCTTCACCGCAAGTCCTTTCTTGGCCGCGTCCTGTTCCGCCTCCTGTTTTGATTTCCCCTCGCCCTCGGCAACAAGCCCGCCTTTCACGTAAAGGCCGACAAAAAATTTCTTGTCGTGGTCCGGGCCGACCTCTTTGAGCGTTTCGTAGGACGGCGTGACACCCTCGCGTTCCTGCGCCACTTCCTGGAACTTGCTCTTTGCGTCCTGCCAGAGGCGTTTTTCGACTATTTCTTGGGTAAGAGGAAGAAGTGTTTTTTCAATAAACGCG
>CAYHWH010000016.1:0-8990 GCA_964360325.1 uncultured Candidatus Saccharibacteria bacterium
CTGCTGGCGGTGACGGAGGCTCTGGTGGTGGGGATGGAGGTTCTGCTGGCGGTGACGGAGGCTCTGGTGGTGGGGATGGAGGTTCTGCTGGCGGTGATGGGGGCTCCGGTGGCGGTGACAGCGGCGGCTCTGGCGGGGATTTCGGGGGCTCTTCTTCCGGCGACGGCGGGGCTGTCTCCGGCGCAAGTGCTCCGGCAAGCGGCGGCAGTTCCGGCGGTTCCTCCGGCAGTGGGAGTCCGGCTCCCGACCCAGGTTCTTCGGGTGGAGGCTCAAGCGGAGGCGGCAGTTCCGGCGGTTCCTCTGGCGGGGGAGGAGGTCTCGATCAGCCGAATGTCGTTCTCCTCAACACGCCCGGAACATCTCCGCTTGCATTCGTGACCTTGAGTCAGATTCCTTACACCGGCTTTACGGGTGGTCCCGTTGAGCAAGGAATCTTCTGGGGCTTCCTTGTGCTCTGGAGCGCGCTCATTTCTTATTTCCTTGCCGTAAAAAATGCAGGGTACAAGCTCGTGCAAGCCGTCCGCTCCATTTTCAGAAAGAGCAAAAAGTACGAGTATCAAAAAATCGCGCCGGAGGCGCGCATTGAAGCAACCTCTCCTCCACCCCTCGTTTCTTTTTTGAAAGAACTGTCGGCAACCTCTCCCGCGATTTCCGCTCCGGTTTCTGTTCCCGTTGAAGCTCTCTCCGCCACCCCGTCTCCCTCTCCCTCTTCTGTGTTTCTGGAAAAGGGTATAGAAAAAGCGGTTCCGATGCTTTCCTCAATCTCTCCCGTACATGCCGCTATGAATCGTAAAATCGAACATCTCGCGCATGAGCAAACGTGTCTTATCTCCAAGGAAGCGTGTTCTCTTATTGCTGCAGAGGCGCGCAGTGAGGATGAGACACTTTCTCTTCTCGATCATATTATCGGTACGGGACGAAAGATATATCCGAAAGAAGACGGTTGGGTTCTTTTGAACCGCGATCGGGTAACGGATCTTCTTAAAGATGTTCCGAAAGTAGCTCGTGTCAAATCGGCCGTTCCGAGTCCTCTTCCTGTGCAAGCTTCTGTTTCTCCCCGTGAAGTTTTCGCGGCGGCGACTGCGGCGGCGCACGCGGATTCTGCTCCCGTTTTTATCGGTTTGCTTTGCGACAGGGAACGCGCGAAGGCGTTTGAATACCTTCGTACGGTCTCTCTTAAGGGAGGCACCGCGCTCGCTCACTTTATTACCGAGGTTGCTTCCGAGCTTGACCTTGCGTACCGGGCGCGTGTTGAAAATACTGCTCGCCCTCATGCCCGCACGCGTGAAAAAACGGCCCGTCTCGAATCGCACGAACTTCACAATCTGATTGAAATTCTTGTGGGCGCTCTCGACGGAGTTTATATTTCCGAATTAACGGCGGTAAAGCTTGCGGTTTCCCGGGCGCTCGCCGCACTGTCGCCCGTGTCGGCTCTTTCTTCTGTGCCGCAGGAGGCGTCGGTACAAAAGAATCAAGAAAATAGCTCCGCGTCCGTCGCCGATACCGCAAAATCTTCCCAAGCGCCCGTTCCGTTTATTCCGCCCACCTCGGCGGGGTTTGACGAGTTTATCTATTCGCAAATACAGCGTTCCCGGCGGACGTAAGCAAGAATAACTCCCCGCTGGCACCGAATGGGGCCGGCGGGGAGTTATTATCGGTGCACCCTAGCTCCGCTCGGAAATTTCTTTCTTCAATAGTTCGAGGAAATTTTGCAGAGTCATCGAGCCTTTGTTTTTTCCGTCGCGCGATTCAACGGCGACCGTTTTTGATTCCACCTCTTTGTCTCCAATAACGAGAAAGTAGGGAATTTTCTGCATCTTTACTTCACGAATTTTTTTGCCGAGCGTCTCATTGCTTTCATCAAGCTCGACGCGAATGCCCGTATCGCGAAGCGTTGTTCCTATTTCTCTTGCGTATGTCTGGTGCCGTTCCGCTATGGGGAGCACTTTTATCTGCACGGGCGAGAGCCAGAGGGGAAGTACTCCTCCCAAGTGTTCCAAAAGTACGGCGATAAAACGTTCCAGAGAACCCATAATCGCGCTGTGAATGATGGCGATTCTCTCGTGTTCCCCTTTTTCATTAACGCATCCGAGGTCGAAGCGTTCCGGAAGATTGAGGTCAAGCTGTATGGTCGCGACCTGGTGACTGCGTCCCATTGAGTCTGTCGCCATAAAGTCGAGTTTGGGTCCGTACAGCGCAGCTTCTCCCGGCGCTTCAACCGAATCGGCGCACCGTTCTTTGGCAATTTCGCGCAGAGCATTCTCGGCGTTTTTCCAAATTTCCGGCGTGCCGAGATATTTCTCCGGTGAAGACGGGTCGTGGAACGAGAGACGTACGTGAAGGGAAAACCCGAATGTTTTATAAAACGTGTCAACGGTATCCCAAATACGCAGAAATTCTTCTTTTACCTGCGAGAGGCGGCAGAAGACATGACTGTCATCTTGTGTGATGGAGAGAACGCGGGTAAGGCCTCCGAGTTCGCCCGACTGCTCGTCGCGGTATACCATAGTGGTCTCGGCGTAGCGCTGAGGCATTTCGCGGTAGCTCATCGGCCGCCGCGCAAAAATCTGCGTGTGGTGGGGGCAATTCATCGGCTTGACCGCGTACTCGCGCCCTTCTCGGGCGGTTATGTGGAACAGCTCTTCGCCGAATTTTTCCCAATGCCCCGATTTTTCGTAGAGAGCACGTTTGGTTATGTGGGGAATCGTCACTCGTTCGTAGCCGTGGCGCGCCCGAAGTTCCCAGACGTAGCGGTCAAGTTCCTGCCGTACCAGCGTGCCGCGAGGGGTCCAGAGGGGAAGTCCCGGTCCGACCAGCTCTGAAAATGTAAAAAGATCAAGTTCTTGCCCGAGACGGCGGTGGTCTCTTTCCCCGGGTGTTTTTTGTTCTTTTTTGTCGGACATAGGCCCCATCATAGCATTAAGAACCGCGGAAAGAACAGTCCGTGGTTAGAGCGCTTTGACCGCTTCCGCGATGAAGCTTGTCTCGCCGTTTCTTCCGGACAGGCGTCCTTTAACCGCTATCGCTTTTTCGGGAACGATGAGTTCTTTGTGGAGGGAGAGAACGCGCGGAAACAGAACAATCTCAATTGAGCCGCCGAGGTCCGCGAGACGCACGAACGCCATGTGCTCGCCGCCCTTCGTGAGAATCGGTTTCACTTCCTCGATTAATCCGGCGACCACGCCTTGCATGCCTTCGCGCATTTCCTCTTTGAATTTCCGTATGTCCATCGGGCGCTTGTCGAGTTTCTCTTTGAACGCGTCGAGAGGGTGCCCCGACACGTAGAGACCGAGCAATTCCTTTTCCCACTGCAGCCTCTCGCTTTTGGTCGCGGGCGGCGTCTCCGGAATGACGAGCGAGGACCCTTTCTGCGGCAGGAGTCCGAACAGGGAATCCTGGTCCGCCAGGGCGCTCGTCGATTCCTTGTTGTAGGAGAGCAGGAGGTCAATGTTTCCAAGGAGCGCGCCTCGTTCGCCGAAGTCGTCGAGCGCGCCGCTTTTCACGAGCGCCTCAAGGGATTTTTTATTGAGGTTTTTGTCGCGTATGCGTTCCAGAAAATCGGCGAGCGAGGCGAATCGTCCGCGCTCTTTCCTCTCCGTAATAATGGAATCGGCAACACCGGAGCCGAAATTTTTAATCGAGCAGAGCCCGAAGCGGATGGCGTCATCATCCGCCTCTCTCGCGAGCGCTTCGGCCTCCTTTGTCCCTTCGCTTTTGCCGAGGACGACGGTGAAGTCCCCGAAACTCTCGTTTATGTTCGGCGGGAGAACCGGAACGCCCATGCGTTTACACTCGCCCACGATTTCTGCTGTTTTTTCAATATCGCCGGCGTCCGCGGTGAGAACCGCGGCCATGTATTCAATGGGAAAGTTTGCTTTCATGTGGGCGGTTTGGTACGCGACCCTGCCGTAGCTCGCGGCGTGCGCTTTGTTGAAGCCGTAAGCGGCGAACGGTTCAATGAGCTTCCAAACCGCGGAGGCTTTCTCTGCGACCATGCCGTGCTCCACGCATCCGCTGATGAATTTTTCTTTCTGCGCCTCCATTTCCGCCGGAATTTTCTTTCCCATTGCCTTGCGGAGCTTGTCCGCCTCGAGCCACGAGTATCCCGCGAGACGGATGGCGATGAGGAGCACATCATCTTGGTACGTGATGACACCGTAGGACTGCGAAAGAATTTCTTCCATGCGCGGGTCGATATGCCGGATGAGTTTCGGGTTGTGCTTGCGCTCGATGTAGGAAGGAATGGATTCCATCGGGCCGGGGCGGTAGAGGGCGACCATGGCGTTGATGTCGTTGATGGAGGAAGGCTTGAGCTCTTTGAGGTAGCGTGTCATTCCGGAGCCGTTGAGCTGAAAGAGCCCCATGGTCTCTCCGCGCGCGAGCATCTCGAATGTTTTCGGGTCGTCGAGGGGAATTTTTTCAATATCAATGTTGGCACCGCGAGTCTTTTGTACGAGGCGCACCGAGTGGGCGAGAATCGAGAGGTTCCTGATGCCGAGAAAATCGAATTTCAAGAGGCCGGCGTCTTCGACCGCGTGCATGTCGTACTGCGTGATGATTTTTCCGCCTTTCGGGTCGAGCTGGAGCGGCACGTAGTCGGAAAGCGGTGAGGGCGCGATAACGACGCCGGCGGCGTGGACTGAAATGTGCCGGGCGCACCCTTCGATTTTTTTCGCGAGGTCGATGATTTCTTTCGCGTCTTTTTCTTTGCGGTACAGCTCTTTCAGCTCGGGATTTATCTCAAGCGCGTTGTCGATGGTCATGGGAAAACCCTGGGAACCCATGGGAATGTGTTTCGCGATTCTGTCGCCAAGCCCGTACGGATGCCCCAGAGCCCGCGTAACATCGCGCACGGCGCCGCGCGCCATCATCGTTCCGAATGTTCCTATCTGGGCGACTTTGTCCTCGCCGTATTTTTCGCGGGCGTATTGGATGACCTCGTCCCGGCGGTTGTCGGCGTAGTCCATGTCGATGTCGGGCGCACTCGGCCGCTCCGGATTGAGGAACCGTTCAAACGGAAGGTTGTACTCGAACGGATTGACGTTCGTGATGCCGGCAAGGTACGTCACCATGGAGCCGGCAACGGAGCCGCGGATGGTCGTTAAAATGTTGTGGTCGTGGGCGTAGCGCAGGAGGTCGGAGACGACGAGAAAATAGGGCGCGTAGCCTTTCTGCGTGATGATGCCGAGCTCGTACTCGATGCGTTCCGTAAGTTTCGGCGATTCAGAGAGGCCGCGTTTTGGAATGCCGTTGTGGACAATGCGGCGGAGCTCTTCGTCGTAGCTCCTGTTTCCTTTTGGTACGTCGGGAAAGACCCATTTCCCGAGTTCAAGTTCAAGAGAACAGCGCTCCGCAACCGCATGCGTATTTTCAATCGCCTGCGGCGTGTCGCGGAAATAATTTTCCGCCGTTTCTCCGCTTATAAACGAAAAATCAACGTCCTCGTCGCCGAAGCCCTTCTGCCGCTCCTGCGCGCCGAGGTTCCCTTGAATGGAGAGGAGTGTGTCGCGCGCGCGTTTGTCCTCCGGATGGAGGTAGTACACATCGTGGGCGGCGAGCAGGGGCGCCCGGTGCGCTTGCGCGAAAGCGACAATTTTTTTCTGGAGCGTTTCGTGGCTGCCTTGCTCTGGGTGGTGCGTGATTTCCAAAAAGACGCTTTCCGCGCCATATATATCTCTGTATGTTCCTAGCAGTTTTTCCGCGCGAGTCTCATCGTTTCCGCGCAAGGCGTTTGCAATCTCGCCGCTCCACGAGGGGAGGATGGCGATGAGCCCTTTCGCGTGTTCGCGCAAAAGCTCGTGGTCGGCGCGCGGTTTGTAATAGAAACCTTCGATGTTCGCTTTCGTGACAAGCTTGAGAAGATTTTTGTAGCCGGTCAGATTTTCCGCGAGAAGGACAAGCCGCGCGCGCGCGTCGTCGATGCCGTGCTCTTTATCTTTGCGCCCGCGCGCGGCGACGTAGGCGTCGACGCCGATAATAGGCTTGATGTCGGCGTGTTTGCAGGCTTTGTAGAACTCAATGGCGCCGTAGAGGTTCCCGTTGTCGGTGAGCGCGAGTGCGTTCATGTTGTTCGCTTTCGCGGCGGCGATGAGTTCGGGAATTTTCGGGAGCGCCGAGAGGAGCGAGTAGTGGCTGTGGGTGTGGAGATGTACAAAACGGGACGGCATGCCCTGCAGTATACTGTAGAACTATGAGGGCAAAAAGCCGTAAAAAAAATACCGGTATTTTCAAAAATTATCGCTACGTCATCGGCATTGATGAAGCGGGCCGCGGCCCCATTGCGGGGCCCGTTTCTGTCGGCGCAGTGCTCGTGCCCGTCTCGTTTGATTTTTCGTTTATGGACGGCGTGCGCGATTCGAAACAATGCACGGAAGCGGCGCGCGAAGTGTGGTACGAAAAAACACTGGCGCTTGCCCGCGAAGGGGAAGTGCGTTTCGCGAGCGCCCTGCTTGGCCCCGCGCGCATTGACGCGAGGGGCATCAATGCCGCCATTACTCTCGGCGTTCGCCGAGTCCTTGCCCGTTTTGCCGTTCCCCCCGAGGAATGCAAAATACTTCTCGACGGCCTGCTTCATGCGCCGGGGATATTCAAATTTCAAGAAACCATTATCCGTGGCGACGAGACCGAGCCGATTATTTCCCTTGCCTCCATCGTCGCCAAAGTGCGGCGCGACCGATACATGAAACGGCTTGCGCTTCGTTACCCGAACTATGCGTTTGAACAACACAAGGGGTACGGCACGAAGCTTCACTATGAGCGGATAGAAAAATACGGCTTATCCGAGGTGCATCGGAAGACGTTCGTGAAAGACTTGCACGTAGTCTCATAATGTGCTATACTGTCCCCCGATACGTACATTTCATTTCGTTCAACATTCAACAAGAGGGAGACTTCGAGTGGTTAATGACGCCGAAAAAGGCCCACCAAGCTTTGACTTGGTGAGGGATATCCTCGCAAGAGGACATATTTCAGGCCCAAGCCCATGTCTCGTGTGCGAGGGCATGGGGAAAGCAGAAAGCTGTCCTTCCCCGATAAGGAATGTGGCGGGTAATTTTACGCCCGTTCTTCCGAGTCGGGATGTTCAGTGCCCGAACTTCCGGCCTGTGGATGAGGTTCAATCGAGAATGGTCAACCTGCTTGTCCAAGGCCCGATTGTTCGGGTCGGAGCCGGTTCTCAACAAATTTAACTTTCGGGGGTAAAAGAAAAAAAGGGTCGTGGAATTCAACAACCACGACCCTTTCGCTTTTTTTTATATTGTCGGTAGGGGGGCCGTATTTCTTGCCAAAAAAGCTCTCTCTGTGTATACTTTTCCGCAATGGTTGTCCGAATGCGCAGTACCAGGTCCCACACCGGCAATCGCCGGAGTCACCACGCCCTCAAAGGCGTGCGGCTTTCAACGTGCGGGAATTGCAGCGGTAAGCACGTTCGCCACCAGGTCTGTCCGTCGTGCGGAAAGTACCGCGGTCGCGCCGTCTTTGATGTCGCCGCAAAAGCTCTCAAAAAGAGTGCGAAGGTAAACGCCAGGGAAAAGCGCGCAAAAGCAGAGACGGCGAAAGCGAAGTAAATTGTTTTTTTGAAGGCGTGCGCGGATGCGCCCCCGGTTCCCGTTTGAGAATTCAGCATCGTTGACATGGCGAATAGGCATCTTTCCAGATCGATAGTGTTGCAGACGCTCTTCGAGTGCGATTTCGCGCACAAAAATGAATCCGAAGCTTTGGCTGTGCTTATGCGGAACGCGGAAGAATTTGCTCCCGGAATGGGAGATTTTTCGTTTATGAAGCACCTCATTCGCGGCGCGCTCGGAAAACAGAAAGACCTCGACCTTGTGATTGAAAAAGCGGCGCCCGACTGGCCGATCGACCGCATCGCGCCGGTCGACAGAAATGTCCTGCGCCTCGGCCTTTTCGAGCTTTTGTTTGCGGATCGCAAGGAGGTGCCGGCGAAAGTCGCCATCAACGAGGCGATCGAGCTCGCCAAAACATTCGGTGGCGAGCAGAGCGGGAAGTTCGTCAACGGAGTCCTCGGCGCGGTCTACAAAGAAATGGGGGAGCCGGGCAAAGACGACGTCGGTAAAAAGAAGAAACGGGAAATTCCGTACGACCAAATGGTTCGCGAGCACCTCGGCGGGGCGGTTGTCTATGCGAGGCGCGGCAGCGACGTGTACCTCGCGCTCGTCCACGATATTTTCGGACACTGGACGCTCTCGAAAGGGCGCGTGGAAGAAGGAGAAAATGTCGAGGAGGGCACGGTGCGCGAAATAAAAGAAGAGCTCGGGCTTACCGTCGACATCAAGGAGCGGCTCGGGGAAAACGAGTACGTTGCCTCGGATCCGGAATTGGGGAAGAAGCGCAAGCACGTCACGTACTTTCTCGCCGAATCGAAGTTTGAAGAGGTGAAGTTGGAAGAGGGAAAGGGAGGGCTCGACGATGCAAAGTGGTTCAAACTCGCGGACGCCATCAGCCTCAATTTTTACGAAGACATTCTCCCTATCATAACGAAAGCGATGGCAAAACTCGCGGAGGAGGTTTCTCCGGCGCAGAAGAAAGCAAAAAAAAGATAATCGGTTTCTCCTATACATGGCAAAAAATTTTGATACGTTTGCACAAAGCATCGGCTTTTCGTTTCGAGACAAGAAACTTCTCGAGCGCGCGTTTACGCATCGTTCGTACATCAACGAACACCGCGAAGCGGGGCTCCTCCACAACGAACGGCTGGAGTTTTTGGGAGATGCGGTTCTCGAGCTGGTGGTGACCGACCACCTCTACCGGCAGTACGACAAAGAAACGGAAGGCGACCTCACGAGCTACCGCGCCGCCCTCGTGAACACGACGACGCTTTCGGCCGTTGCGATGAAACTCGGCATGAACGACTACCTTCTCCTCTCCAAGGGCGAGGAGAAGGACACGGGACGCGCACGGCATTTTCTTCTTGCGAACACCTTCGAGGCTTTTGTGGGCGCGCTTTATCTTGATGGAGGATACGACACGGC
>CAYHWH010000017.1:0-8278 GCA_964360325.1 uncultured Candidatus Saccharibacteria bacterium
GATCCTCTCTTGTAAAATGTAAGCCGCCTTAGCTCAGTTGGTAGAGCGCCACTTTTGTAAAGTGGGGGTCCTCGGTTCGAATCCGAGAGGCGGCTCCAGGTTAGTTTTTCTCTGCGGGAGGTATCGGTTTTTTCAGCGTTTTTAGCTGGGGGAGGATTTTCAGTATGTCGTCGGTGCCCTGGAACCCGTAATAGACCTTGTTGTTGATGCTTATCGCGGGAAGTTTTCCGGAAAGCTTCGTAATAGTGCGCAGAGTTTTCAGCGCGGCGAGGTCGAGGTTGTAGTCGAATGAGTACACGCGTAGCTGCGGATACTGCTCGCGCAGGTAGGTGAGGACGTCGCCCTCTCTTGTGCAGTCGGGGCAGTCGCCCTCGTTTGAGTAGAAGTAAAGGACGAAGACGGGCTTCACACTGCACTTCTCCGAGACTTTCTGCATCAGGAGGTAATCTTTGATTTGGAGAAGCGAGTACTGCTGTTTGAGGCGGAGCACTTCGGGGTTGTCCGCTCCGAGTTGGGTCTCCGTAAAATCGAGGCGGCTTGCGAGCGTCGCGAGTTCTCCGGAGAGTACTGAATTGTCGGTAATATCGGCGCAGGAGAGTCCCTGCAGGAGGTCAAACTGAATTTCGAGGGAGAGTATGTCGATGGAAATCCTGTCCTTGGTGTTCTGCAGTTCCTGGATGCGCCTGTCGTTGAGGCTGTTGCTTATAAACAAAGCCGTTGCAAAAACAGCGGATGTTATGAGAAACGCGAGCGCATATTTTTTCCATTCTACAGGACGCATACGTTCATTGTTCAATTATTTCCAGACGCTCTCCTTTGCGAGAGCTGTATTATAGAGCGCTTTCGCAAGCCACAGCGGGGCGATAAACGCATAGAAGGCGAAATAAAATACGATGTCGCGCGAAACAATTTTTGTCTCGGCGAATCGCTTGCCGAGCATGATGAGGAACGCCGTCATGACAATCAATCCGATGACCAAGAAGAGCCGCGCGGGCGTGCTCAGGTAAAACAAATCGAAGTGGGAGGAGGAGAGTCCGGCAAATCCGATTGTCTGTATCTGGACATATTTATCCAAAAGAAGCGAGAAGACGTTTACGACCATGTACGCGGCGAAGTACACGGCGCCGAAGATTGAAAATACGCCGAGCGGCAGGACAAGCAGACCAAGGTTCCCGTACCGCGGATTGAAGAATATGCCTCGGTATTGGATCGCGTTTTGAAGAAACCCTTGAACCCACCGGACTCTCTGGCGAAGCAGGGTCGGGAGAGTTCGCGGCACGATGGTTTCCACGTGGGCCCTCGGGGCGTTTTCGATCCGCATATGGTTTTTCTGCATGCGCAGGGCCATTTCCATGTCTTCCGTATTGTACGCGGAGCGGAACAGGCCGATGCGTTCAAACACCTCTGTGCGGTATATAGACAAAGGTCCGGGGGTGACAAACAGGGCGCCGAGTCTGCCGAACATCGTGCGGTAGAAGATGCCGAGGCTGTACTCGGCGTGTTGAATGTACTCCAGAATATTCCGCGGGTTGCGGACTTTCAGCGCGGGGGTCATCGCCATGATATCCGGATTTTCCTCGAAGTAGCGCATCATTTCGGCGAGCGCATACGGGGCGACAAACGAATCCGCGTCGAGTCCGCCGATAAACTCCGTTGTCGCCCGATTGATGCCGAAATTAAGAGCCGTATGTTTTCCGCCTTTCTCCTTTCGGAACACGGTGACGTTCGGGTGGCGTTCGTACATTTTTGCGACAGCGTATGTGCCGTCGGTGCTCCCATCATCGACGACGAAGAGATGGAGCCTTTCCTTCGGGTACTCAAGCGCTAAAAGCGAATCGAGCGTTCCGGCGACACTCGTCTCTTCATTATGGCAGGGGACGATAATCGTGACCGACGGCGCGGAAAACAAACCGCCTAACACGCTCTTTTTATTTTTTTCAGCCGGCGATTGTTCAAAAAACGTAATAAGCATGAATACCTCGAAGTAGAGCGAGGTGAAAAGAAAAACGTATAAAAAAATATTCTCAAATCCCGACATTGCTGGCGTTTCGTCCAGTATACATTCTCGCCCTCCCGATTTCAATCGGGATACGCCGGCATTTTTGTAAACCGAAGCGCCGCAGGGTATACTTCTTTCATGCAAAAAGGACACCTGCACCCGATTTCCTCTCTCATTCGCGAGGCAAACGGCATTTTCTACAAACTGGGGTTTACCCTTGAAGAAGGACCTCTTCTTGAGACCGAATGGTACAACTTCGACGTGCTCAATGTCCCCAAGGACCATCCGGCCCGCGATATGCAGGATACGTTTTTTATCAAGGATGAACCCGGCAACGTTCTGCGTACCCACACGACAAGCGTTCATCTGCATTATCTCGGAGCACAGCGGGATAAGGGAATTCCTCCTCCGTATCGTGCGGTCGCCATGGGAAAAGTATTCCGCAACGAGGCGACCGACATCACGCATGAAGCGGAGTTTTTTCAAGTGGATGGGCTTGCAATCGGCGAGGATATCACGCTCGCGCATCTGCGCGGGACGCTCACCTCTTTTTTCAGCGAGCTGATGAAGGGGACCGTGGAGATCCGTTTTCGCCCGAGCTTTTTTCCTTTTACCGAACCGTCGGTGGAAGTCGATATGCGGGTGACGTCGCCGGAGGCGCCCGAGAAGCTCCGCGGCCGCTGGATTGAAATCATGGGCGCCGGGATGCTTCATCCGAATGTGCTGCGAAACTACGGCATAGACCCGATGAAATATCGCGGTTTTGCCTTCGGCGGCGGACTTGACCGTCTCGCGATGCTGCGGTGGGGAATCGACGATGTGCGCCTAATGCATTCGGCGGACCTTCGGTTCGTGAATCAATTTTAACGTATGAAGGTCAGTCGAGAATGGCTCCAGAGTTTTTTTGACGAGGAACTGCCGAAGGCGGAGGCGCTTGCCGATGCGTTTACGTTCCACGCGTTTGAAATTGAGGGCATGGAAAAGCGGAACGGGGACGATATTTTGGATGTAAAAGTAACGGCAAACCGCGGACATGATTGTCTTTCCCATCGCGGACTTGCGAAAGAGCTCTCGGCAATTCTTCCACTTCCTCTTCGTGCGGATTCGCTTCGAACTGAAGCGAAGCTTTCTCCAAAAACCGATACGGTTTTGGTTTCCGTAGAAGAGCCGAAACTTTGTCAGCGCTATATCGCTTGCCATATCCGCGGCGTGCGCGTCGGACCTTCTCCGGATTGGCTTGTAAAACGAATTGAGGCCATCGGCCAGCGTTCCATCAACAACGTCGTCGATGCGACCAATTTTGTCATGTTCGCTCTCGGTCAGCCGCTCCACGCTTTTGACGCGTCAAAACTTGTCGGCACAGACGGCACGTGCGCAATTTCTGTCCGGCACGCAAGAAGGGGCGAATACTTGACTGCTTTGGACGGGAAGACATATCCACTTGCCGAACCGATGCTCGTTATCGTCGACCGGCACGCGGATGTTCCTATCGGTATTGCCGGCGTGAAAGGTGGCGGTTCGTCCGGTGTCACTGAAGAGACGAAGGATATCATTATTGAGTCGGCGAATTTCAACGGCGTGTCGGTTCGAAAAACCGCTCAGGCTCTTAAGTTGCGCACGGACGCTTCCGTGCGATTCGAGCAGGGTCTCTCGCCGGAACTTGCCGCATACGGCATACGCGCGGTTGTCGATGTAATCCTTGAAATCGCCGGAGGCGAACTTATTGGATTCGCGGATGCGTACAAAGAGCCGCAGAAAGCGCAAGAAGTGCGCTTCTCGGCAGAACAGACAAGTGCGGTTCTCGGAGCCGAGTTCGGCGCGCAGGAGATAGAAGGTATTCTCAAGCGCCTTGATTTGCCCTTTACACAAGAAAAGGGAATTTTCACGGTTTCGCCTCCGTTTGAGCGGCTCGACCTTCTCATTCCGGAAGATTTGATAGAAGAGGTCGGACGCATCGCGGGGTACGATCGGATTCCGTCGGCGGAACTTCCGCTGTTTCCGCGAAAACCGGAAATACATAAGGAATTTTATTGGAGCGAGAAAGTTCGCGAATTTCTTGTCTCAAAAGGATTTTCCGAAATCTTTACCCCTTTATTTGCCGAAGAAGGGAAACGAGAAGTCCTTAATAAGGTGGGAGGAAACAAACCGTATCTGCGCAGCAATCTTGAGAGTGCCATCGCGCTTGCGCTGGAAAGAAACAGTCATAATGCGGAGTTGCTTGACCTCTCCGATATCCGCTTGTTTGAGTTGGGAACCGTTTTTGATCGGCAGACTGAATACACGCGGCTAGTCCTCGGCATACAAGGAAAAAAATCTTCCGCGTATCTCAAAAAAATTGCAGATGAATTCAAGGACACCTTCAAAGTTCCTTTTGAGTTTGAAGAGCGCGGCGATATTTCTTTGGCGGCGCTGAATTTTAAGGATCTGGCAGAAGCGAATTCTTTTCCTTCGGAATACGGACGTCTGCCTCTTTCGCTTGCAACGAGATTCCAACCATTCTCTCGTTATCCGTTTATCCTCCGTGATATCGCGCTGTGGGTTCCAATCGATGTTGGAAGCGGGAAGGTTGAAACGATTATACGTGCGGAAGCGGGGCCGCTTCTTGTTCGGCTCGATATGTTCGACACGTTCGAGAAGGAAGGAAAGGTTTCCTACGCGTTCCATCTCGTTTTCCAGTCCTACGAAAGAACGCTCTTCGACGAAGAGGTGAACAAAACTATGGAAAAAATTACGGCAAAATTAGGGGGACACGGCTGGCAGGTCCGTTAACGTCTTTTATCCCCATTGTTGAGCCTTTTTTAAGGTGTCAGAACCCATCAAAAGCCTTTCATTTTGAAGGGTTTTTTGCTATACTTGAGAGGTAAAGAGCGCGGGCGCTTTTTTGTATATGGCAGAAAAAGACACTAAAAAATCTTCAATAAAATCCACTGCCGAGAAAGGCAAAACGGCGTACGGCGCGGAGAGCATCACTGTTCTTGAGGGGCTTGAACCAGTTCGGAAACGTCCGGGTATGTACATCGGGACGACCGGCCTCGACGGACTTCACCACCTCATCTGGGAAGTGTTCGACAACTCCCGCGACGAGGCGATGGGCGGGTTTGCCAATGACATCGAAGTCGTGCTTCTTCCGGGCAATCGCGTGCGCGTTGTCGACAACGGCCGCGGTATTCCCGTTGATATCCACAAACAGACAAAAGTTTCCGCGCTCGAGACTATCATGACGACGCTTCACGCGGGCGGAAAGTTCGGCGGCGACGGATATAAAATTTCCGGCGGGCTCCACGGCGTCGGTGCTTCCGTGGTGAACGCTCTCTCGGTCTACGCGCGCGCCGAGGTGCACCGTGACGGAGGCGTCTACATGCAAGAGTACGCGCGCGGCAAACGAAAAGCGGCCGTGAAGAAAATCGGCAGTTCGAAACGCAACGGCACCATCATAACATTCGAGCCGGATTCGCAGATTTTTCCCGAAATACGGTTCGACTGGAATAAAATTGTTTCGCATCTCCGCCAGCAGGCCTACCTCGTGAAAGGTCTGCGCATCAGCGTGCTCGACGCGCGGGCCACTCCGGAGCAAAATGCGGGCGAGGCGTTCTATCTGCGAGACGCGTACCCGGAGGCGCCATCGATGACGTTTTATTTCGAGGGAGGACTTCTTTCGCTCGTAAAATTTTACAATCAACACCAAGAGGCCATCCACAAGAATATTTTTTACGTCGAGAAGGAAACAGACGGTGTTATGGTTGAAGTGTCGCTCCAGTACGTCGACGATATTTCCGCCCGCATCCTTGCGTTCGCCAACAATACCTACAACGCCGAGGGCGGCACGCACATCACGGGTTTTAAAACCGCGCTCACGCGCGCGCTCAACACCTACGCGAAGAAAAACGAGAGCGTCAAAAACGGCGACGAAACGTTTACGGGTGACGACGTGCTTGAAGGTCTGACCGCCGTCGTCTCGGTCAAACTCCGCGAGATACAGTTTGAAGGGCAGACGAAAGGAAAACTCGGAAGCGTGGAAGCGCGCGGCGCCGTCGAATCAGTTTTCGGAGAAGCGTTCGGGCTCTTTCTCGAAGAGCATCCCGACGACGCGAAACAAATTCTCTCAAAAGTGCTTCTCGCAATGAAAGCCCGCAAAGCCGCGAAAGCGGCCAAAGACAGCGTGCTACGCAAAGGAGCGCTTGAGGGAATGACGCTTCCGGGCAAACTCGCCGATTGCCAAAGCAAGAGCGCTGAGGAGTCCGAGCTTTTCATTGTGGAGGGAGATTCCGCAGGCGGTTCCGGCAAACAGGGGCGCGACAGGCGGACGCAGGCGATACTTCCTTTGCGCGGGAAGATTCTCAACGTGGAACGCGCGCGGCTCGATAAAATGCTCGCGTCGCAGGAAATCAAAAACCTCGTCATCGCGCTCGGCACGGCGATCGGCGACACGTTCGACCTTTCCAAACTGCGCTACCACAAGGTCATCATCGCGACCGATGCCGACGTTGACGGCGCGCACATCCGCACGCTCCTGCTCACGCTTTTCTTCCGCTATTTCCGTCCCGTTATCGACGGAGGATTCCTCTACATTGCCCAACCGCCGCTCTATAAAATAAAACGCGGAAAGGAAACAATGTACGCCTACGATGATGCGCAGAAAATAAAAATTGTCGGCAAAGATGCCGCCGCGGCTCTTGAGGAGGAGCCGGAAGAAGAAACGTCAGGCGAAGAACATGGCGATGAAGGGAAAGTCCCCGCGGTGGAAACGGCTGAAGCACGCAAACCGAAGATTTCCATCCAGCGTTACAAGGGCTTGGGTGAAATGAATCCGGAAGAGCTGTGGGAGACGACCATGGACCCGAAGCGGCGCGTATTGAAACAGGTTGATGTCGGCGTGGCGCAAGAAGCGGACAAAGTGTTTGATATTTTGATGGGAACCGACGTGTTCTCGCGCAAGTCATTCATACAAAGCAACGCAAAAGAGGCGAATCTGGACATCTAACCTCCTTATATAGTTGTATAGAGGCGACGCCTCTATACATACGCCTCTAAAAAACGACGAAGTTCGCGGAGACAATGTTATTCTCTTCCGTCGTTTCACTGACGCTGTTGCCCGGGTCCGCGTTGACGATTATTTTGCCGGCGCCGTTTTTATCAATGCTGTCGAAACCGAGGGTGAATTCGATGTGGGCGCCCGGGTTTAGAGAGCGCTGGGGTTCCGAGTTGAAAGTATAGAGCGGCACCGTCGGAAGCACTGCGGCAAACAACCACGGACCGGAAGCTTTTCCGCCGATATTTTCCACGGAGAATCGTACAGCGCCGCGGTCGCTGTAGCGAATGGACGAGGTGGCCGTAAACTCATTTGTCGTGCGGTTTGCAGTGCCGACTGCGAGGATGACAACGGCAAGGTCGGGGCGAGTATCGGCGCTGTGGGGGACACGTCCGCTACCGATGACGTACGTCTTGTTCTCTTCCGCTCCCGCTTTTCGGACAGTCGGTTGCTCGGCGTTTGGGGATGTCGTGGAGGCCGCTATTGTGTTTTCTTCATTCGCTTTTGTTGCCGAGGAATTTTTGACTGCAACAGTCACCGAATCAGAGAGGGCGCGTCCTGAAGCGTTTTCGGGAGTGAATGCGACGGTAATCGGGAGCGTCGTTTCGGAAACGCGCGCCGTCGCAATGAGGCGCATCGAAGAAGTGGCTCCACCGAAATTAAACGGCGTGTCGCAGAAGGTGTTTTCAAACGCCCCGACGGCATTTCCGGCCGTGACGGAAGTGTTTTCTTCGCACGCGTAAGAAATGCTGTACGTGCCAGCTCCCGTATGGCGCCGGGCCCACGAGAGTTCAAATGCCTCGCCTGATTGGGCGGACTCCGGAGCCTCTACCATGAGACGGTCAGCTGGGGTAAAAACCGAAGAAAGGGAAACGGCTGCCGCGGCGAGGCGGCTGAAAGTTTCCGGCAGGAATTGACCGGCACGAATCGCTCCAAACGCAAAAAATACAAGCACGGCGACAATGCCGATTGCCGCAAGTATCTTCATGCCCGCCTCCTTTGCCTTGCTCTGGTCAAAGTTTGTTTTTAAATCCATGTGTTGAAAAGCTAACATCTTTCGTTTATGTTGTCAAGTGGTACTCATTGACATAATTTGTTTTTCAGTGTATTAAAAAGTATCCTAGCTTCCAGGGGAATGGAGGGATTTTGAAAGATTTTTCCATATTTTTACTTCACCTGCGTACCATGATTCAAGAAATACGCGACAATGTATGGCGTTTCCTTAGCACCTTCGTGCTTGTTTTTGCAGC
>CAYHWH010000018.1:0-8231 GCA_964360325.1 uncultured Candidatus Saccharibacteria bacterium
GAGCGGCGTGCCGCCCGTGACGCGAATGCCCTGTTGCATATTGTCGCGGATGAGCGCGTTGCTCATGGTTGATGTCGCCGCACTCTGAAACCTGATGCCGCCGCGGTCGCTAATCGTAAGACCCGACGTTGCACCTCCCCCGTAGCGAACCGTGAATCCGCTCATGCGCAAAATTCCCCCGCTCTCCACATTGATACCGATCCAATCGCCGGATGCCGGAGTTCCGGCAGTCGTTGTTCCGGACACGCTTGAATCAAATGCCGAAGTAAAAACTATATCCGATGCCGCCGTCGCATTCGCAAAGAGCAATCCT
Source organism: uncultured Candidatus Saccharibacteria bacterium (assembly GCA_964360325.1). Taxonomy (GTDB): domain Bacteria; phylum Patescibacteriota; class Minisyncoccia; order Phycocordibacterales; family SBAW01; genus CAYHWH01. The sequence goes on from CAYHWH010000018.1 coordinate 314, forward strand.
CCGCTCTGCACCGTGATTTTTCCTATCTGCCCTCCCCCGCTGTTGAATCCTTTTATCACGATACCGGAATTGAGGGCGAGGGTTGAACTCGCGACCACAAGCAGTTCGTTCCGCAGAAGATACGGGAGGGGGTTTGCGGCAAACGTCGTGGTGCCGATTGAGGCGCTCGTGGTAACCCCGCCAGCAAGCGCAAACGCGTTCGGAGTGTTGCCGGTTCCGCTATTGTCATGAAAATTTCCGAAATCACCAACGAGAAGAGCGGCGCCAGAGCTGTTCGCCGTGAATGTGTTGTTGAATGTTTGCGCGTTCGGCGCGCTCCATATTTCAAGTCCGTATGCATTATTGGAAAACGTGTTTCCAGAGACTGAGGAGCCTCCTCCCTCAACAAATAATCCAACCGCGTCCGTCGAAGAAGCATTGCGGTCGAAGAGCGAATTAGAAACCGTACTGCTTCCACCGGAGAGATAGAGTCCGTGTTTTCGCGCATACGCAAACGTTGAAGCATTTACTGTAAGATTTGCGCCGTCGGCGATGACCATCGCAGGCGGATACGTATTGCTTGAGAGCACTCCTCCGTAGCGGATGATTGTGCGGGTGAGCGTGGAACCGGCGCTTGTTGCATTAAAAAGCAGGCGTATCCAGCTTCCGGGATACGGACAGGACGCTGTTGAAGAAGCGTTTCCGGAATTGCATACGCCGTCGCCGTTCATGTCTCCTCCATATTCATCGTCCGCAAATGCGGTGATGACAACCGGCTCCAATTCCGTTCCCTCCGATGTGAGCGTCCCGTGTACAATAAAAGATGGATTATTGGGAGAGACGATTTTTATAACCGTTCCGGACCTGAGCGTGAGCGTCGCTCCCGAGGAGACGGCGAGGCCGCTTCGGTCTATGAGATACGGTGAATTGGCCTGCGTGAGAGTTTTGTTCGACGAAAGCACTCCCCCATTCGCAACAAGATAGCTGATGCTGTTTTTTGCTTTTGGGGTTCCTTTAATCGCCGAGTTATTTGCGTCATGCCCGTTGAGAAAAAATTCTCCGAGTGCAGTGCCCCAGTTTGTCACGCCAGTTCCGAGCGCATTTGCATCGTACCGTTCCATAGTTTTTGCGCCATTTGCGTTTGAGGTGCCTCCGCACCAAAATGAGCAAACGGCCACGCGGTCAACCGTGGTCGTTCCCTCATCGGAGCGAAATGCAAGAGTAAGAGCTCCCCCGCCGATACCGAAACCGCCTCCGGTATTCGGAAAGGTCGAAATCAGGTCGGCGGATACGTCGGAAACAACCGTATCGTTGTCTTTTTCTATCAAATAGTACCCGTGAGCGGGAATTGAACCGGAAAGCGGAATGTAGAGTGTATCTGTCATAAGTGTCCAATTTGAAAGCGAGACATTCTGACCTGTTGTGTTGTGCAATTCTATCCATTGCCCCGTGCTTGAAGCGGCCGTGCCTCCCCAGGCGACTTCGTTGGTAACAAGGGGTGTTGTCGCAACGGAAACCGAGAGCGTCGTCGTTGCGGACCTGTTTCCGTCAGTGTCAAAACCGCTGACTCCGAACTGGTACGTTTCGTTGTTCGTGGCGGCTACCGTTGTTGACGTTGCGGTTGTCGTCGCGTAAAGGCCGTTCCGTGAAAGCGCGTAGAGAATCGCGGGGTCGTCATCGGCACTGCTCCAACGAAAGGCAAGGGTGGTGGTCGCCGTCAGACAGCCGGAGGGCGAGAGCGATGCGGCGCACTGGTCCGAGGACAGTGTGAGCGTGGGAACCGTGATACTAGGCGAAGTCGTTGCCGCTTGTGTCGTGTTTTCTTGGGACGCCGCGGGGAGAACACTGTTGCCGGCGCCGTAACTTGAATTCGGCGATGTGGATTTTTTCTGCGGTTTTGTTTCCGAAGTGTCCGTCTTTGTTTTTTCCGCGGGCGGCGACGAAGGATTATCCGTTTCTTCTGGTAATTCTGGTTTCGGTTGAGAAACGGTATTTTGTTTTGGAAAATCCGTGCCTGAACCGTTAACATCCTCGTAACTCACGCTCGAACCATAGAGCGCTTGCGCCACGCCAAATGCGGCTTTTGCCGTATCACGATTCGCCGGAGGCAGAACATCGGCTGGATTCGGCAACAATCCGACAGCAGAGGCAACAGCTCCGTAACCTGCTTTTGCAAGCGCCACGGTCGCATTTCCCACAGCCGCGAGAGATTTTCCCGTGGCCGCAACTCCCTTAGTGGTAACTGTTGCGATCGGGTCGGCAACGGCAAATGCGACTTCTTGCGCCTTGTAGACAAGAGTTTGCGGAGGGGGCGTAAAACAACCGCCGTCCCGGTCCGGGACGGCGGTTGCATCGAGCCCCGCGAGTGTGTTTGAAATATCGGATACGATACGATTCGGAGCGCCGGAGAGATACACACCGCTGAAAGAATGTCCTCCGTACGGTTTTGCCGCTTCTTCCAACGTCAGCGGAATGGTGATATTCGCGGGCAACGGCGGGAGAGCGCTCCCAAGCGCAATTGCTTTCCGGACACTTTCAATAAGCTTGTCATCTGACGATGTGACATACTTTCCGCTTCCGGCAACAAAGCTCGCCGGAGTCGCCAGATTGTAGACAGCGATTGATTTCCCTGGCACGCCGTGTTCGACGAAATATTTGTAGAGCGCGTTGGTGTAAAACGTCCCTTGGGAATGCCCGACCAAAAGAATTTTTTGAGTTGTTACCTTGTCGTGAATCTGAAGAAGAATGGTATTGAGGTCATAATCATCAGCAAGAGTATCCTGATTTTGATAAGCCTGTTCTACCGACTTAATCAAATCCCCCAGCCCAGCTAAATGCGATTGATTGTACCCGTTAAGGACCTTGATGTCTGTTCTACCAACTTGCTCAAATTTTTTCTCTAGAGCTTTCTTATCATCTTTTGCTTTATTTTCGCTCGTTAAGATTCCATTGACATACACAACTGTATATCCAGCAAAATTGCAGGACACGGCTAAAACGTTCGTCGGTATAATTACGACTACACACAGAAGTAAACTAAAAACCAAAGTCCTCATACGACTATTTAATTTAAAAGTGAAGGTAGATCAATGTCGCAATTTTCTCCTCCTATGCTTCCATATGAAGTCATGTATTTAAAAATTTCTTGATATTTCTGCCTTCTTTCGGGAATATTAAACATTAAATCTTCTACTTCTTTAGAGTATTCGTCTGCTAGCGCAAATGCTTGACGTATATTTTCTTCAGTGTCTGATAAGTCTACTTTTGGAGTTGTTTCTGCAATGCAAAAATCTCCTCGCTCCTCCTCCTGTATCGCCGCAACCAAGGTTTCAGAATTGAAAACATCAATAAAATAGAACTGTAGCGCCTTTGCATACTGAAGCTCCGCCGCGCGAATACGAGCGGAATTTGGATACAATTTAAAAATAGCGAGTTCTACATCGTCGCGAATTCCGTTACTATTTGCATCAATTCCTTCAATCGTCGCATCCACTTCGGACGGGTCGGGGACAGGTGGGAGGCGCTCGCCCGTCACGTCGGCAAGCGTTAATTTTTGAGCATGAATGCGCGCAACCGTTTCTTTCGTCTTTTCCCGCTCAAATGCCGCCGGAATCCGATAGACAACAAGACCGATATACAAAATGAGGAGTACGCCGAGGGGGATACGAATAATGCGCCACGTTCGGTGAAGTATATTTTTCATAATTCAAAAATCTTTATTTAAAAAAACATCTGCCGCCAAACACGCCCCAGCGCGCAAAAGAAGAACCCTCCTTAGTTTATCGCCATGAACAACAAGAGCAGTATTTCTCCTGTGGATAACTTTACACTCAGTATAACTAACTCGCCATGGCGAGTTAGTTATACTGAGTTATAAAAGACATTTTAATTATTCCTTTTGTCCTTTATGGGGAGGGCCGCCGAGGTCTTTCACTTCTACCACTCGGCACTCATGAATCGTCATATCAAAAAATTTCCTCAAGAAGACTATCTCTTCTCTGCAATCATAGTGCGATAGCCATACGCTTTTCTGAATTTGTATACTCCCTAAACGCTTAATGAGTGATCGAAACGCATCCCGCTTAAATTTGTCCTCACTTTTGATATCAAAAAGGATGAGGTAGTTTCCCTCTTTGCGCGAACCGAAGAGTTTTAGGTCCTTTAGCTTCTTTGCGATCGCATATAGTTCTGCGTGCTTTTTTCCCTGCGGCGTAAGAGAAAGGAATACCTGACCTTTTTTTGATTCAACAGCAAGCAACCCACGGGCCCTTAAGTACTTAAAACTTGCTCGGAAACGCTTCTTATTTTTATATTCTTCCTTCTGAAAGGCCTTGAGTAAAACTCCCACAGTCAAAAACGCCGGATTAATCATACCCAAAGTAAGTGCTCCTCCCGCAAACAGCACCATGAGCATATCACCACTGAGAGAGCTACTATTCCATGGAATTCTAACTTGGGATGTATTACTCGCCATGGCGAGTTAGTTATACCATAGAAAAAGTGCGTATCATTACTGATGATGTTGGGAGCGGAGGATGGTGACGCCGGGGGTGCCGTTGTCCCAGACGGCGGTTTTTTTGATGGTCACTTCGGCGGACTGAACGCGCGCGTCTTCCAAGATGCGCGTGGCGATTTCTTCCGCAAGTTTTTCGATGAGGTAGCGGCTGCTGCCTTCTATAATTTCCGCGACGACGTCCTTCACCTTCTGGTAGTCAACCGTATCGGAGAGGTCGTCGCTTTTCCCCGCTCCTTTAGTGTCAAAACCAAGGCGAAGTGAAATGATAAACTCCTGTTCAACGCGGCGTTCATTCGCATAGACGCCGTGCTTGCCGGAAAACGAAAGATTGTCGATATGAATATAATCCATTTTGAATTACGAAACTCTTACTCAGTGTACTGTGGTGAGGGTACGGATTTTTTGAAGCTTAAAAAATCCTGAAGTTTTCGCGCCAGTCGCGCTCAAAACCCCCTCACCACAGCACGCCCTCGGCGAGTTTCGTAATTCAAAGTAATCCATCTCTTTCAGTTAGCCGGAACGGCAATGTTTTCTGCCGGAGAGAACACTGCGTCGTAGTTGCTCGCCACCGTAATGACGGCAAACGAAACTACAAGGAGCGCGAGAAACCCGGCGACGAGATGAAAGAATGTTTTGTCGAACATGGTTTTAGTTTACTATGAATTACTTTGGATTACGAAACTCTTTCTTGGTATACGTTTTTGATAGACACGCATAAAAATCTGCTGATTTTTTGCTATGCTCGGCTCGTCAGCCTGCGCAATGTCTATCAAAAACTATACCTGCGACAAGTTTCGTAATCCGCAACAAATAAAGCAGGGAGTGCGGTAGGCGTAAAGCTGTGCCAATTTAAGAAAGTCTAGAGCGCGGATTTTTCGGCGGTCAGCGAATCAGCAACGGCGGTGTTCCCTTCCCGCACGGCAAGCGCAATCACCGCATCGTACGCGCTTTTTGCCTCTTCGGCGCGGCCGGCGTCGCGGTAGTAGCGGGCGAGCATAATCGGAAGGCTAAGCTCGTTGCTATTCTTTGCAATGCCGTCTTTCAGCACCGCTTCCCCGTTGCCCGCCCCCTGTTTGTACACTTTGTAGAGGTCAAAGAGGTTGCCGTAGAGGTACACGTCGTTTGGCTTGTTCTTGATCGCGGTTCTGTAACGCGCCTCGGCTTTCGCGTAGTCTTTCAGAAAATTCGCGTAGAGGTCGCCGAGGTTCCCGAACGAGACGATGTTTTCCGGATAGAGGAGCGAAACATATTCCCATGCGCCTTTCGCGCCTTCGTAGTCGCCGAGCTGTTTGTACGCAAGACCGAGGTCAATCCAATCCTGAAACGAGGTCGGAGTTTTTTTCAGATTAGCGGCGAACTCTTTGATTTCCCCCTGGAGGCGGACGACAACCGTGCTGTCGAGGCCGGGCGTTACCGGAGATTCTCTCTCAAGCGACGGCGCCGGAGCTGAAACATTTTGCGCGGCAGATTCGACAACCACTTTCCCCTCTCTCGCGAGCGTCGCGAGGTCGCCGACGTTTGAGGATGTCAGTGCGGATTCCGTTGCATTGTCTTTTTTATTATCCCGCACCATGAACCAGCTGAAGGCGATAAGCAAAAGCAGGGCGAGACCGGCACCTATAATCGTGTTTCTGTTTGTATTCATACAAGTATAGTACCAAAAAAGATACGGAATACAAAAAACCCCCCATCCGCCAACTGGCGGAGGGAGGTTTTTTGTTACACAGACGCGTCTCGAAGTTATCGACCTTGAGAGCGGCCGCGTACGTGGGACTTAGTTGCTACGAGTCATCGTGAAGCCACCCGATGGGAGACCCGCGACACCGTAACCGTTCGTCCAGTTACTATCGTTCGTGATGTTCGTCGTGGTCGTCGCGTTGTCGGACCAGACGAAGTCATCGTTGTCGTCGACAAGAGCACCCGTCGTCGTTGACGTGAAGATACCGCTACCGAGGTTGGCCGTGACGATGTACGCGGCGTCACCGTTGAGGGTCGTTGAGACCGAGGTGCCCGTCTGCGTGCTTGCGACCGTACCGGTGACTTCGAAGTAGTACGTCTGGCCCGCAGGAACCTGCAGAGCATTCGTTACCGCGATGAAGTTGAGGGTTGGCGCGTTCACAAGGGTCGTGCCGCCGGTATCACCGTTCGTGCTACCGAACTGGCTGGTTGCGTCACCGTAGGTGCCGCTGACCGCCTGCGAGTACGCAGAGTCGGAGTACACGTTTACCTTCACCGAGGACACGCCGCCGCCCGTCGCGAAGGACGAGGTAGCAAGCGTGAGGTTGAGGTTGTAGATGCCGACCGGACCGCCCGCGTTTGCCGTAACCTTGAAGCGCATGAGCTTGCCGTCAGCGACGCCTGTCGTCTGAAGGGTGTCAAGTGCGAGCGTTGGGTACGACTTGAAGGCGCGATTTCCGTTGACACCCGCAGTTGCCGCCGCATTGAGCGTCGAGCCTGAAGATGCACCGGAACCCTGCGCATTCAACGGATCAATCTTGATAAGGATACCCGAGAGACCGGACTGGCTCGTGCCGATGTTGGCAAAGTCAGCTTTGATCGTGAGGGTCTTATCAGTGTCCTTCGGAAGCGTTACCGCCGAGGTGAGCGTCGAAGTCGCCGATGTGTCGGCACCCGTGAAGGTTGCCGTACCGACGAGCGATGCGCCGTCGTAGAGGTACACCGTACCGAGACGAGCACCCGAGCCGCCCGAGGTAAGAACGAGACCAACCTTCTGGAGGTTAATCGTTTCGTTCGTCCCGCGGAACTTGATGACGCCGACGTTGACGCCTGTTGCGCCACCGGCGACAACAGAGTAGTTCGGCGATGAGCTGTCGACAGCCATCGTGAATGAACCGGAAGCGGTCGTCATCGTGCCGCCGTCGGAGGTACCGAGTGTAAGGTTGGCGTTTGCAACCGTTACCGAATTGCCGGACGTGACGCCCGTGATTGCGTAGTCGCCATCAGTTGCATCGTCAGTAATCTGGTAGGTGTTGTCAGCCGCGGCGCCGCTTGAGACGTTGCACTTGAGCGTGAGGGTCACGAGTGTTCCTTTCGGAATCGTGAGACCAGCGTCAAAGCTGTACGTCTTTGCGGTACCGCTGGTGAACGTGTTGATGACATTTCCACCGGTGTTGAGCGCCGTTGCTCCGTTGTAGAGCTGGCAACCCGTGAGGTCGCCCTCGTCGCCGGAGCTCGTGGTTACTTCAACCGGGAACGACGAGAGACGGATGTCCTCGCCGGAGGCGGAAGCGTTGAGCTGGTAGTTACCGATGACCAGACCCTGGGAACCCGCGACGACGTTCTGGCTTGCCGGCTGGCTCGAGATGTTAACCGTGAGCGCCGCAGACTTGATCGTCATCGTGTTCATTACGATTTGGGTTGACTGTGCCGAGAGCGAGATGGTGTTGCCCGTCGTCTGACCAG
>CAYHWH010000019.1:0-8203 GCA_964360325.1 uncultured Candidatus Saccharibacteria bacterium
GTACGGCAGGATTGAAGCGATGAGCGCGTGCCCCGCCTCGTGGTACGCGGTTATTTCTTTCTCGCGCTTCCCGAGCACGTGGCTCTTTCGCTCGGGGCCGAGCATCACTTTTTCGATGGAGCGGATGAGGTCGTACTGGGAAACTTTTTTGCGATTCTCGCGCGCCGCGAGAATGGCTCCCTCGTTCATGAGCGAGTAGAGGTCCGCGCCGGAGAACCCCGGCGTGCGCTCGGCGACCGTCAGCAGATTTACGTCTTCGGCAAGCGGTTTTTTGCGCGCGTGGATTTTGAGAATTTCTTCGCGATCGCTCCTGTCGGGCAGGTCAATGGTCACGCGCCTGTCAAAACGGCCCGGGCGCAGGAGTGCGGGGTCGAGCACGTCGGGGCGGTTGGTCGCCGCCATGACGATGACTTTTTCGTTCTGTTCAAATCCGTCCATCTCGACGAGAATCTGATTGAGCGTTTGCTCCCGCTCATCGTTGCCGCCGCCCACTCCCGTGCCGCGCACGCGCCCGACGGCGTCAATCTCGTCGACGAAAATGATAGCGGGCGCCGCTTTTTTCGCGAGCTTAAAGAGGTCGCGTACGCGGGACGCGCCGACGCCAACGAACATTTCCACGAATTCGGAGCCGGAGATGGAGAAAAACGGCACGCCCGCTTCGCCTGCGACCGCGCGGGCGAGCAGAGTTTTCCCCGTTCCCGGCGCGCCCATCAGGAGGAGCCCTTTCGGAATGCGCGCGCCGATATCAAGAAATTTTTTCGGATTGCGCAGAAAGTCCACGATTTCCGCGAGCTCCTCTTTCGCTTCCTTGGCGCCGGCGACATCGGCAAACGTCACGCGCTGGGACGTGTCGGAGGGGTCGATGATGCGCGCTTTCGATTGTCCGAAGGTAAACGCCTGCATCCCCGTACCCTTCACCTGCCGCGACAGAAACCAGAGAAAAATACCGATGAAGAGAAGCGGAATCAGAAACGGCGCGAGGTTGAAAAACCAGAACGTGAAACCGGTTTGGTTTTCAACTTGAATGCGTACCGTGTTTAATTTTTCAACCGGAACGCCGTAATTGCGCAAGCTGTCGGTGAGCGGCGTGTCAATTTCTTTTTTCGCTTTGAAAACTGCTTTGTCGGCGCCGGTGATGACCATATCGTTTCCCTGCACGACGATTGAGGCGACGGAGCCCTCCGTAATTTTGCTTGCAACCTCGGAGAGAGGAATCTTTTTGGATTTGTCTCCCTCCTGAATGACGTACGAGTAGACGGTCATGATGAGGAGGAACACGAACAGCGTCGTGAGGAAGTTGCTCCAAAACGGCTGTCCGCCCGGCATCTGCGGCAGAGGGCCTTTCATACCGCCCTTTTTTCCTTTTGCGCCGTCGCCGTGCGGATTTTTTTCGCCGAAAAATTTCATAGGTCGCTCCAGTATACGGGAGAAATTTGAAAAAGAAAGTCTGCGGCCGCACATACAAAACGTGCTAGAATCTTTCCGTATGGCGACGCTGTTGGAAAATAAAAAAGCGCGGTTCAATTTCGAACTCCTCGAACAATTCGAGGCGGGTTTGGCGCTCCTCGGACCCGAGGTGAAAACTTTGCGCGCCCGGCACGGCTCGCTTGAAGGCGCTCACGTCATCGTGCGGGGCGGCGAAGCGTACCTCGTGGGAGCGACCATTCCTCCGTACCAGTCCGAGAACATGCCAAAGGGATACGATGCGATGCGTCCGCGGAAACTGCTCTTCACGCAGAAAGAAATCGCCTCGCTCGGCGGCTACGAGAGTAAAAAAGGCTTGACAATAGTGCCAATTTCAGTGTATACTAAGGGGAAGAAACTGAAGCTCCAGATTGCGGTCGCGCGCGGCAAGAAAAAATTCGACAAGCGGGAAGCGCTGAAAGAGCGCGACAGCAAACGGAGCATTGAGAGAACGTTGAAAAATGCATAGCCGGTCTTTCGCCTAAAGCATGGTTTAGTGCCGAACATACTTTACGGAGTAAAATATGTTTTAGGGGGATGATCGGCTTCGACAAGGGAGACAGCTTGCTGGTGCGCAATGCGGAAGTCCGGAACTTCCTAAAAATCCGGAAAACCTACGTGCAAACAAACTTGTTGCACGCGCAAAGACCATCGCTTCGCCATACTTTGGCGTAAACGACTTTGCGTTCGCTTACGCGAAAGCCTAAGCGACGTCGGCCCGCCTCATGCTCGAGAAAGGCGGCGCCGGTGAAATAATCTTCGAGCTCGGACGCGGAGGGTCCCTCTCCACCTCCTAAATACACGGGAATCGGTTCGGCGCGATTTTGTTCGCTTCATACGCGCCGCGCCTAAACTCTTCACCGTGTCGGTGAAGAACCGAGACGAACTATGCATTGTAGACCCGCCACCAAGACCTCTTTTGGACCCGGGTTCAATTCCCGGCATCTCCACCAGTAAAAATTATGACCCGCCTTGCGCGGGTTTTAATTTTTGCTTGATGAAATGGTTACGGGAATTGAAAGACGGAAGCGCACCTGCGGGGCAGGATGAAGCGCTGAGTCCGGGCAGGAGCCACACGCTATTTTTGGAGTGGAACGAACAAAAATAGCGATGTGAGCTGACGCCAATTCCCCCCCATCTCCACAAAATAACGAGTCCCGTAGGAACGACTATATTTTGTGAGAGTGCTGATGGTCGTAGACCAGAAGTGCTCCACAAAACACAAAAACTGCTCGGCATAATCGCCGAGCGGTTTTTTGTGTAATTACTAATCTACCTTACTCAAACTCGAAATCTCCCATCACTGAAAGGACGAGATGGTGTTTATTGAGCGTATCTGCCGAAAGAGGATGACATTCTCCACTATTCGGATCACATGTTAGAAAAAACGAGCTTACGAAATCACCAAGCTGGGAGTACATGAGTGCTATCCAAACAATAGCCAGAAAGAGGCCAAGTAGAAACTTTTTCATTGAAGTGGTAGCTTCCGGATTTGAGATCGAAGCATTAAATATCTAATACCGTAAAATACAATCGCAAATAAAAAAATTACCTTAAGAGCTATAAGATATTTTGCAATAGATTCAGTAGTTCCTCCTGTATCTACTATTATTTCTCCTGCTTTTTCTACAAAATAAATAGCTACCCAAAATAAGAAAAATAAATACCCACATTTCTTCGCTCGCTTTTGTAGTTCTTCTTTCATGAGAAAGGTTTATCTTTTGGAAAATCTTTAGGTAATACCATATAGAAACTTTAGTTTTGTAAAAAGTAACTCAAAATTAGTAAAATCCTTCTGAGTTAAAGTGCTCAAAGAATCCAAAATTGAGTTCTTATTTTCTTTCAAAACATGAATTCCATTCGGTAAGGTTTGCTTTATAATTTTTTTGGATTCTAATATTGAATCATCAAAATAATGCTCAATCTCGAGAAACTGAAGTTGCGCATTATTTGAATCGATATCAGTATAATTTTTCCTAGATACAGGTGTTGGCAAAAGCAATCCCCAAATATCAGAATTATTATGTTTTACCTCTACGGGGGACATCTCGTTAAAATTATTTTTATTTCTTAGGTCTTGAAAATCAGCAAAACCACGATTGTCACAATCCCACAACGCTATAACTTTATCTCTGTTTGCTATTTTAAGTGCTGGATTTTTTACAAAGTTTTTTAAGTAATTTGAACTTCCACCAAATTCAATACCAAATGGAGCGTCACGCCTATACAATTTCTTCCAAGCAATCTCGATTATTTTTTTATCTGATTCTCCTTCCACTAATAAAACTGGTTTCCTTGCTTCGCTCAAATTGCGAATAGTTTCCTCTTTTGATTGCAGTAAAGCGTCTTTTCCTTTCCAGTCTTCGTAGACTTCTTTCTGAATCTCAAGGGCGCCTACTTCCTCAGCTAATTCGATACGATTTTGTTCCTTAAACAAATCTTCTAACGATTTTATTTCTGTCTGACCAAAATTCCCCTGTATGCACCTAAAAGTTGCTGACATAATTTTATGGTTTTTGATTTTTGCGAAAATAAAAGCGAATGAATGGGTTGTGAGAAAAATTTGAGTACCTCTCGCATATTGACCAAAATAAAGATCTGCGACTTCTTGTGCCTTGCGGAATTCGAGGGAATTCTCTGGTTCATCAATGCCCCAAATATAAATATTCGTGTTCTTTTTTTGAATCCACTTTAACAAAGGTGGAATGTACTTACTCTTTATGCCCTCTCCACGTAGTTCTAATGGCACCTGATAAAATTCTTCTTTTAGGGAATCGCTTTTCTCCGTAGTTTTCTCTTGCAATTCTTTGAATTGGTCATATTGTGTATTGACCGTTAATCTTTCCCAAAAATCTCTAACGAGTACTGGGAATCCCATTGAGGTGGTTATTTTGATGTCAGATAAATTTAAGATTTCCTTTAGATCTGATAGGTTTTTGTTTACCTCTTCGTTTAGTTTTGATATCTCTTCTGTGGAAATTAATTGATGTTCGCCAATTCTTCCAAGCAAAAAACGGAGCACATCTACTCCCTTAAGAGCAGGGATATAGAAATAATTTATTTTATTAACAAGTCTAGTAATTTGAGCTTGTTTTTTACTATCTTTAGTTGAGTAATTGAGTACTGGTAATCCGTCTCTATTAAATACTTTTTCTAAGAAAACCTCCCTTTCCTTTTTTAACGAGGGAAATGATATGGGGGGTTGAAAATAAATTTTAATTTTTATTTGCTGTTTCTGTTTTCTTGCCCTTTGAGCTGATGCAAGCGCCACCTTTGAAAAGTCCTGCGTAAACTTCAAAGGAGTTTGAAAGTCTGTCTCATTATTAAAAAACAAGTTTAAGGCTTTGAGAACATTTGATTTACCCGTGTCGTTCAAGCCGCTAAAAACATTAATATCTTGGGGATAAAGCTCAATCTTTTTTAAAGATCTAAAGTTCTCAACAACAATCCTACTTATAATTTTCATATTTTTACTTCGATAGCTTTGGTAGTGTCATTCCCGAAAATATCCACGACCTTATCTGATAAGTTCATATTTTATGAAAGATATCGTATCTCGTTCTTGAAATAGGGGGTTGGATCAATGTACCCCATGCGACCATTGTTTTTGTCGTACTTGACTGGACGATATCCAAAATGCAGGTGGGGGGCTTCGCTTGCCCCACCGGAGTTACCAGAAATGCCTATCTTTTCGCCACTTTTTACTTTCTGTCCCTTCTTTACATCAATCTGAGAGAGATGGAGATATACACTTTCATATCCATTGCCATGAACTACCCGAACATATTTACCATTCCATTGGTTTTCTGTTGCCTCAGACACGTCGCCATCAAGCACGGAAAACACATCTTGCTTCCAGTCATTCAAATCTTTTTCTTTTCGAGTACGAAAATCAATACCGTTATGACCCTTAGGACTGCCATATTTCTTATATACTTCTGGTCTCTCACCGAATCGTTGTGTGCAAATCAACTGTTTTAGTGGTGAAAACAGAACTTTTTCTTCAAGTAAAGCGGCCTGTTTATTTGGGCTTATTGTTGTAGTATTTCCTGACCAGAAAAAATCACCAGATTCGCTTACGTACCATATAGAGTTTTTTCCTCCTACATTGTAGCCATCTGTAATAAAACCGATGTGTTTGAGAGAGACCCCAGAAGTCACCACGAACAGAGACTCTCCGTCTACAGAAGGGACACCTCCTCGTATCGTTAAATCACTGGTTACATACACGACACCTTTTTCTGAAACGAATTTGTACTCTTTTTTTACTGGAGTAGCCATATTATTTTTTTGCAATATCCTCTCCGAGAGGACTCTCAATCAAATCAATAATGTCTTTTGCCAAACCGTCCCATTTATTTAATCCTTTCAACCACCCAACCATTTTATCGGTTCGCATACGAAGTAGCCGTGAGAATTTCTGCCAAGTAAACCCCTGCGGTTTTAACTCCTCCTTCCATTCATTCCACAGATATTGCGGTAACTTGTTTGCAGCCCAAACAGAAAAAGAATCCCAGTTTATTTCCGAACCTACGCTCATTTGTTCATTTACGGAGCGTATATACGCCAAAATATCTCTTGGTTCTTCCGGGACCTGAAGCTTCATGTCCCAAGTATATACCCCATCAACAGAAAAGTCAAATGGTAAACCGCTCTTGCCCAACCGCAATCATTCCTGTTAATCTGAAGGTAGAGTAAAGAGACAACTCCAACAATGGAAAAGGGAGAGCGACATGTCCGAAGCTCAAGCAGAGAAAGAAATGGCTGTTGCTGTCGCGGTGGTACAAGGGCGCGGATGGCCTTTCAATTCTAGCGATGGATGTCTTTTTGCGGAAACAAAAACAGACGTCCCCTACGAAGTCTGGATTGAAAGTCTTCCTGACCCCAATCTACTGCAAATCGCTCTTTCCTTCCCCTACCAAATAAGAAAGGGGAAGCTTTCTGGAAAACTAAACGCGATTGTCGTCCAGGCAAACCGACAGCTGACATTCGGTTCTTTTTACTACAACGAGGTTTTCGGCTCCATTGGATTTACGCACGCCATCCACACGAAGGGCGTACCCGAAGAGGCGCTCGAAGGCCACCTGGAGCAGACGCTCGACAGCGCCGAATTTGTCTGCAACCACTTCTTCCCCGTTCTCAAGGAACTGGTGAGAAGAAATGTGGAAGACGAGGAGATACCGCACCTAATCAGGCTGGCCTTCGATGAGTCAGGCACGGCCTGAATACGTGACGGCCGGGTTCGCAACATACGCGAACCCGGCCAAACTTTTTTATACACAATGGCAAAAAAATATCCCCCTCGCGGCAAGCCGCGAGGGGGTTTCGTTTGGAGATTCCGATACGTATTAGACGTGAGCGGCGATGAACTGCTTGACCGCTTCCGCATCGGGGTCGATGCGGGTCGTGTGCTCGGGAAGGTCCGCGAGACCTTTGAATCTTTCCGGAATCGGCGGTTCAAAGCCGAGCGCCTCGCGGATGGTATCGGCGAACTTCGCCGGCTGGGCCGTCTCGGCCACAATGAGCGGAGTGTCATCACGCCGCTCAAGCCCAACCTTGACCCCGACCGCCGTGTGCGGGTCGATGATGGTGTTGTACTCGCGGTAGACCATCCGGATGGTATCAAGCACTTCCGCATCGGTCGCCTTACCCGAGAGCATCCACCGGGCGTTCCTGCCCGACTTCGGCAGAACGAATTTGCCGTCCGACTTCAGCGAGGCCCACAGTCTCGCCGTCTTCGCGGGATTGAAGCCCTCGATGTCATGGACGTAACGCTCCAAGTTGGATGCAACGCTGATGTCCATTGACGGACTTGACGTGTCACCCCACATTCGGGGACGGTATTCGCCGGTCTGGAAAAACCGGTCGAGCACGTCATTCTCGTTCGTGGCCACGATGATGTCGCGGATGGGCACGCCCATCTGCTTGGCGACGTGCGCCGCAAGAGCGTTGCCGAAGTTGCCCGACGGCACCGAGAACGACACCTCGTCGCCGATGTTCGTCGTCGCCTTGCAGTACGCATAGACGTAGTAGACGACCTGCGCCGCGATTCGCGCCCAGTTGATGGAGTTCATCGCACCGAGGTGGTACTTTTCCTTGAACTCGGCGTCGTCGTTCACTTCCTTCATCACTTTTTGGCAATCGTCGAACGTGCCGTTCACCACCAGGTTGAAGATGTTCCGCTCGTTGAGCGTGTACATCTGCATCTGCTGAAAGCGGCTCATGCGGCCGTAGGGCGAGAGCATGAAGAGCCGCAGGCGGTTTTTCCCCGCCAGGGCATACGCGGCCGCCGAACCGGTGTCGCCCGAGGTCGCCCCCAAGATGTTGAGCGTGCCGTCTTCCTTCTCCAGCACGTAGTTCATCAGACGCCCCAGAAGCTGGAGGGGTATATCTTTGAACGCGAGCGTGGGGCCGCCCGAGAGCTGAAGCAGAGCGAGACGCCCCGGTTCCAGCCACTTCAACGGCGTGATTTCCTCCGTGCCGAAGACCTTCTTCGTGTAGGTTTCCCGGAGTAGTATACTCAGGTCGTACCACGGTATGCCGCTCCCAAAGAGCGAGAGCACCTCAAGTGCGACCGTCGGATAATCACATTTCCGCAACGTGTGCAATTGCTTGCCGCTCAGTTGCGGGTAGTGCTTGGGCACATAGAGTCCGCCGTCCGGCGCAAGGCCCTCAAGGAGCACTTGCCGAAAAGACCGTCCCCTGGAGTCGCCGCGGGTTGAAACATATCGCATGGGTT
>CAYHWH010000020.1:0-8195 GCA_964360325.1 uncultured Candidatus Saccharibacteria bacterium
CACTTGGTCTTGGTCGGCATGAGTGGCGATAACCGCGTCAATCGAGCGGTCGTACGGCGGCATCACTTCGCCAAGCCGCGCAAGTACGTTGCGGTCAGGCCCGCCGTCAACAATCACCTGCGTTCCGTCCGGCCCTTCTATATAAATAGAGTCCCCCTGCCCGATATCAAGAAATGCGACCGTGAGCGTGCCTGCGCGGTCCTCACGCAGGAGAACATACCAGATAAAAACTGTCGTGAAGAAAAGTATTGCGAAAAAGAAAATCGGAAGCTGTTCCTTAATCTTCTGCATTTGCTATAGTATAGATGAATATTCTTTACGCACGAGCATTGTATGACCTACCAGGAACAAAAATTTACCATTCCGGAACTGAAAGGAATTTCCGGCAAACAGCTCGAAGTTCACCTCGGCCTGTATAGGGGCTACGTGAAGCACGTGAATCTTCTGCGCGAGCAGATTGCGGAACTTGAAAAAACGGACAGAGAAAAATTCTCCTACGCGATCGCCGAAACCAGACGCCGCCTCGCGTTTGAATTCAACGGCATGCGCATGCACGAGTACTACTTTGAAGGTTTCGAGGGGGAAGCAAAAGCGATTGACGAGGGCGGCGCGCTCGCGAAATGCCTCGCGGAGAAATACGGAAGCTGGAGCGGGTTTCTCGCACACCTGACGACCGTCGGCATGACCCGCGGCATCGGCTGGACGGTTCTCTACCACGACCCGAAAGGAAAGACGCCGCACGTCGCGTGGGTCGGCGACCACGAACTCGGGACGCTCGCGGGGCTTCCCGTCATTCTCGCGATGGATATGTGGGAACACGCCTACATGGTTGACTACACTCCGGCGGAGAAGAAAAAATACATCGAAGCATACCTGGCAAACACAAACTGGGGAGTCGCCGAGAAACGTTTTGCAAAATCTTCGTAACCTCTCATAAAAGCTTGCACTCATAAAAGAGCGTGATAGTATTTCTATGCCCCACAGGGGGTTTTGCGTCCAGCAATTAAGCTGGATGAGGGATACAAGGAGAGACGTCGTGAGCAAGCAGACAGCGGGAACAACCCCGCAACTACCGCCGACAGTGCCATTCCACGAAAACATCGTGCTGGTGCTGAACAAAATCGCCGCCGAAGGGGAAAAGGCGCCGAAAGGAAGCAGGGTCCGTTGGCGGTGTCAAAACAAGTTCGTCGGCGCATTGGAAGTGCTCGCCGGGACCGCCATCCCGCGCGATCATGACGAGGTGTCGGACGCCGTCAATACCGGCGCCATCAATCTCGGCATCAGCCTCAAGCACCCCGAGCATGCGGCCATCAGGCTGGCGAACGCCCACATCGATAAGGAAAGGCACCGCGGCCAGAACAAAGGCAACGGCGCCACCAGCAACACCGGTTTCGTCGGCACACATCCGGCCCCGACCGCTGTCGCGGCATAAGCCAACGAAGCGAGGAGGCTTAGCCGGACACCAGAGCGTGGAAAGAGGGAAGAAACCCTCTGACTACGCTCTTTTATTTTTGTCTATTTTAAAATTTTTTTAAAACACCCCTTTCACTCCGACGCGAAAACCAAATGAGAAACCCCGCAAAAATTGCGTAGGAAGCAAGGAGAACGATGCCGCTTATCTGCGGAACGGAAACAGCCGCAAACGGCAGCTGTGAGAAGAAATGCACCACGGCAAGTTCGTACGCAAGCGGGAGGTAGAGGAGAAATCCGAATGGAAGCGCGAGGAGTGTGCTTATGAAACCGACCATGCCCGTTAAAAATCCGAGGAACATGGAAAGTGGAATCAAAGGCAGAACAAGAAGGTTCACCGGAAGCGCGACGAGAGAAAGCTGTCCCGTTTGGTAGAGGAGGAGCGGGAGAACCGCGAGCTGAGTCGCGAATGTGGCGACGGCGGCCTCGCGGAGGCCGAACTGGGTCGGCATCCAGCCGAGACGTTTTTCAATAAGTGGCGCGACATAGATGAGTCCGATGGTCGAGAGAAACGACAGCTGAAACGAAGGGTCAAACGCGAGAATGTGCGGATTCTGCAGAAGCATGAGAAATCCGGCAATGAGAAGCGCGCGCGTAATCTGGTACGTGCGCCCCGTTGCGCGCGCAAGCACGACCAAAAGCGCCATAATGCTTGCGCGCACAATCGTCGCTGACGCGCCGGTCATTACCGCGAATAAAATGATTGCAAACACACCGGCTCCCATGCCAAGCGCGCGCGGCAGAAACGAAAACAGACGCATCGCCGCATCCGCAACGATGGTGATGTTGTAGCCGGAGAGAACGACGATGTGAATGATTCCGGCTCTGCGGAATTCCTGTTCCAAGTCCGCGCCGAGAGACTGCTTCCCGCCGACGAGAAGCCCTCCCGCAAGCGATGATTCCGGCTCCGGCACAATTTCACCGAGCTGGGAAAGAAACGCTCGCTTCAAAGCAAACAAACCTGCAGTGACGGGATTGCCAGAACCTTCTGAAACCACCGAGACACTTGCGAAACGTATTTGGTAGTAAATATCGTCTTTGGCAAGGTAGGCCGGATACTCAAACATTCTTCCGGTGTCAGTCTCAAACGCTTGCGGACGTTCAAGCTTTCCTTTCACGCCGATCTTATCCCCGTATGAAACATTCGGGCAGCTATCCGCCGTTACTAGAATTTTTAGGGAAACAGGTTTTCCGTTTACCTCATCAAAAGAAACCGCGAGCCGCTGCGATGCGCCGCGGAGCGACGGCTCGTCAACCACAATTCCCTGCCCGATGATTTTCTGCCCCACCAGTGAATCCGGAAACGAAGCGTCCGTGCGAAATTCTTTCACTTCGACTCTCAGCATGCCGAGACTCGCGGCGGCGAGAAATATAGAAACGAAGAGGAGTGTGTGCGCCCCTTTCGCGCGTTCCCGAGACAGAAAAAACAATCCGAGCAGTCCGGCGCCGAGAAGACCGACGAGAGCGGAGACCGTGAGAGAAAAATCGAAAAACGAACGCGTGAATATACCGCTAGCAAACCCGCCAATCAGCACATAGAGCCACGTATCGGTTTTCATTTTCTACGTCCCAGCGAGAGTTCTCGTTTATAAAACCTCGCGTCATTCAAGCGAGCTGGTGCTTAGGCGGAAACTAGGGAGCGCGACGGCGCGAGCTCGAGGAATTTTTCAGCAGAAAAATATCCGTGTTCCGCCTAAGCGCTAGCGAACGCTATCCATCGCCTCGTTCGCCAGCCTGTCCGCCTCCTTATTTTTTTCACGGGGAATGTGCGTAAAGGTCACGTGAGGAATATCTTTCACCAAAAAATTGTGCGCTTTGATGTACTGGGGAAAAAGCGTTTCCTCTTTTATTTGATACTCTCCGCGGAGCTGTCGGGCGATAAGTTCGCTGTCCAGCTTCACTTCAACGTGAAGCGACTTCAGTTTCTGCGCGCCGAACAATTTTTTCAGCGCCTCGAAGCCTATAATGACCGCTTCGTACTCCGCCCAATTATTGCTCCGGTGTCCGAGGAATTTTGAAATTTCCTTCAGCGGCTTTCCATCGGCGCCGACAATGTACGCGCCAGCTCCGGCAGGGCCTGGGTTTCCGCGCGCGCCGCCATCCGTGTACATCGTGATTGTTTGCATAAAAAAAGTATACCACGCAGACGACTCTCCAAAAAGAAATAGTTCGGTTAACCGAACTATTTCTTTTTGTATAATTCATCAAGCCAGTCCCAGCGATCTTTTCCCATCGACGGCATGCCGAGTCGAAGCATTTTTTCCAAGTCGTGCCAGAGAATTTCGCGGTCTTTCTTCTTGTGACACGCGTGAACGATGTGCTCAAACCCGCCAGCATCAAGCGTGTGCGCCAGACGCGCAACAGTTGAAGAGCTCAACCGAAGCGTCTGTTTAATCCGGTACTGCGAAACCCCTTCCGAGAGCATGAATATTGCCGTGAGCCGCTTGGCGAGCATGAGGTGCTCAGACGGCGTAAGCAATTCTGAAAGGAAGCGTTCTCCGCCGGAGAGTGTTTTGAGAGCGACAAAAGTTTCCGCGAGTTTCTTGTCCAATCGGGTGCGAGCATCACGGCTTAGTGTTTGTTTTGATACATAGACCATATCGGCAGTATACCACCATTCGTTCGGTTAACCGAACGAATAGAAAATTATGCGGCTCCTAAAATGTCAGCGAGGCGCAGGCGAAGCTCGGGACGTCCGCGAAAATGCGACAGCTCAAGAGACGCGACGAATGAAATTTTTTTCCCCGGCGCAAGCGGCGCGCCATCCTCCTGCCAGAAGAATCCTATCGCGTCAATTGCCCTTCCGTTTTTATTTTTAAAAGAAAGCTTGAGATGTTTTTCTTCCTTGCCAAACCGGGAAACTCCCGCCATTTCAACGCTTTCAAACAAAAACTGCGGCTTCGGATTCCCCTCCCCGAACGGAGCAAGCTTCGCAAGTTCCCGGTACGTGTCCATGTGCACGTCGTCAATGGAAAGCTTCGCATCAAGATGGGCTTCTTCGCGGACGCCGCTTCCGCGCACGCGCAAGTACGCTTCAATGAGCTCCTCCTCAAGCGTATGGATGCGTTCCAACACGAGTGAAAATCCTCCTGAGAATTTGTGTCCGCCGAAGTCAAGAAAAAGTTCGCGCCGTTCCGTCATAAGTTCGACCACATTAACGCTCCCGTCAGAACGGCAGGAGCCTTTGAGCACCTCTCCGCCCTCCCGTCCCCAGAGAAACACCGGGCGCTCGTACTCTTCCATGAGAGAATTCGCCGCAAGCCCCAGAAGCCCCGGACGCCAGTCGGGATTCCCCATCACGATAACCTCGCGCGGCTCGCCCGCGTGCGCGATGCGCCTTTTTATTTCTTTCACGGTTGAAGCGACCACACCCTTGCGCTCGTCGTTCAATTTGGTGAGGTGACTCGCGAGTACCCCTGCTTCGACCGCGTCTGTCGCAGTGAGCAGGCGAAACGCGTCTTCCGGAGCGTCCATGCGTGACGCGGCGTTGATGCGCGGCGCGAGCATGAACCCCACATCGTCTTCGGAGAGGTGGCTCTGGTCGACTTTCATCATACGGAAAAGCTGCTGGAGACCCGGCCGGCGCGTTTTGCGCAAAACGAGAAGCCCGTAGTTTGCGAGTACACGGTTTTCTCCGACAAGCGGCACCATGTCGGCAAGCGTGGAGAGCCCCGCCATATCGAGCCACCATTTTTCCCTGCCGGGGGAAAGTTTGAAATCTCCGCGGAGAAGAAGCGCCTGCGTCAGCTTAAATGCAATCCCTCCGCCGCAAAGCCCGTCAAACGGGTACGCGCTGTCGGCGCGTTTCGGATTAATGACGGCAAATGCGGGAGGCAGTTCATCGGCAAACCCCGCCGCCGTTTTCATTTGGCGGGGCAAGTGGTGGTCGGTCACAATCACGGAAACACCAAGCTCGTTTGCGCAAGCGACCTGCTCCGTATCCGTGATGCCGCAATCGACCGTGATGAGAAGCTTCGCTCCGCGTTCCGCAAGCTCTTCAATCGCCCCGTTGTTGAGGCCGTACCCCTCTTTGTGACGGTGCGGAATATAATTTTCAAAATTTTCATAGCCGACGGCGCGGAAAAAATCGTGGAGTACGACGCCGCCGGGAATGCCGTCGCAGTCGTAATCGCTGTAAATGGCGATGCGCTCTTTTTGTTTCATCGCGCCGAGGATTCTTTCAACCGCCCTTTCCATGTCGGGAAGCAAAAACGGGTCGTGGAGGTGCGCGTCGTACGAGGGATTTAAAAACACTTCCGCTTCTTCCGTAGAGCGTATATTCCGATGCCAGAGAAGCGAGCGGAGAAGCGGCTCGTACGCGGAAAGCGCGGTATGCGCCTCCTTCGGCAGTGAATCGCGCATACGGTAGCCTTTCATTGGAGTCTATTCTACCACCTCGGAAGAGAGGTGTGCTAAAATTGGGAAAAGAACTCTATGGATAAAAACGACATGGAAACAAAAGATTGCGTCTTTTGCAAAATCATTGCGGGAGCTATTCCAACGAACGTGGTATACGAGAATGAACACACGCTCGCCTTTCTCGATATACGCCCGAGCAATAAAGGCCATATGCTCGTTGTGCCAAGAGAACACTACGCAGACATCTTTGATATTCCCGGCGATGTTCTCTGCGCGCTCGCGCGCACGGGAAAGCGTATCGCGGGAGCGTTAAAAAAAGCGGTACAAACGAAGGGGATTAACCTCATCATGAACAATGGCGCGGTTGCGGGACAAATTATTTTTCACGCGCATCTTCACGTACTGCCCCGCTTCCAAGGAGACGAAGTGTTTGCAGAGCCCAAGAGAGTTTCATACGACGACGGCGAATACGAACGTATTGCGGAAAAAATTAAAAACGCTCTGAAAAAATAGCCGCGTTCCTACGTTCGCAGGGCTTCAATGCCGGGGAGAGTTCCTTCGGAGAGGTACTCAAGCATTGCGCCGCCGCCGGTGGAGAGAAACAGGGATTTGCTTTCAAGTCCGAGACGATCAACTGAAGCGACGGTATCGCCCCCGCCGATGACGGCGGCGGCTTTGGAACGGCCGATTGCTTTTGCGATTTCTTCAGTGCCTTTCGTAAACCCGTGTTCGTATACGCCGAGCGTACCGTTCCAGAGAATGAACCGCGCGTCGGCAATGCGCTTTTTCAGAAGCTCGATTGTTTTAGGACCGACATCGCGTATGGCATCCGCAGGTTCTACGGCTCGCGGGTCGCGAACTTTCCGCATTCCTTTTTCCGTTTCGACAACAACATCCACGGGCAACAGTAAATTTTTTCGCCCCCCAAGGTCTTTTACGCCGGAGGCTCCCGACGAAACAAGGGACTCGCCGACCTCGTACCCTTTCGCCTTGAAAAAATCGTTCGCAATCGCGCCGGCGACAAAGACCGTATCGTAGAGCGGGAGAAATTTCTTGATGAGCGGGGTTTTCGTTTCAAATTTTGCGCCGCCGAGGATGCACAGCGACGGCTTCTCCGGCGCAAACGACGAGGAGAGACTCCGCACTTCTTGTATAAACTGCATGCCGGCATAGTGCGGCAAGAGTTTCGGCACGCCGACATTGGACGCGCTCGCGCGGTGGGAAACGGAAAACGCGTCGTTAACATAGATGTCGGCGTAAGAAGCGAGTGTCTTTGCAAATGCGGTAGTATTCGCGCTCTCTCCTTTGTCGCTGCGCAAATTTTGGAGAAGGAGCACTCCTCCCTCTTTCAGATTTTTGACCGCCGCAAGCGTTTTTGCCCCCGAAACGCTCTCCGCAAAAGAAATTTTAATCTCGTTCTGGAGATACTCGAACACGGGGCGCAGGGTTTCAAGCGGGTCGCGCCCGATGTGGCTTCCAAGGATGACCTTCGCTTTGTTGTCCGTGAGAAATCGGATTGTCTGCAATACCCGCCTGATGCGAAAATCGTCGACAACAACGCCATCCTTCACCGGCACGTTAAAATCAACGCGCAGAAAAATCCGTTTCCCGGAGAGATTTCCTGCGGCGCGTATGTCGGGAAGAGGAAAGTTCATGTTTAAAAAGCGGAAATTATTTTCAAAAGCTCCGCGAAGCGCGCTGGCTCAATACTGACGTGTCCGACGAGAAATCCGTCAACGCCTCCGTCAGCAAGAAGCCCCGCGATGTTGTCCGGTTCAACGGAACCCCCATAGAGAATCCGAACCTTCCCCGCCGCGCTTCTGCCATAGCGCTGGGTGAGTGTCTTTCGTATGAAAATCACCATTTCGTGTACATCCGCGGGCTTCATCGCATTTTCCGCGCGTTTGCCGATCGTCCACACCGGCTCGTACGCGACGGTAACGCGAGAAAGCGACGACTCGGCGATTCCCGCAAGTCCTTGCCGCAACTGTTCTTCCAGAACATGAAAAAAATCTCCGTGCTCGTCGCGCATGCGCTCGCCCACGCAGAGAATTGGAGAGAGACCGGAGGAAAGTGCGGCGGACATTTTTTTGCCGACGGCATCGTTGCTCTCGCCCTGCGCGCGGCGTTCCGAGTGCCCGACGAGTGCATACGCCGCGCCGACGCTTTTCAGCATCGCTCCGGAAATTTCTCCAGTAAACGCGCCAGCGCGCTCGTGGGAAACATCTTGCGCGCCGAAGAGGATGCGGGAACCGCGGTAGTTGTGCGAGAGTTCCGAAAGGTACGCGGCTGGGGGACAGAGTACGAGCTGTCCGCGGAACGAACCCGCTCTTTTTTTCGCCGATTCAAAAAGTTTCCGCGCCTCG
>CAYHWH010000021.1:0-1297 GCA_964360325.1 uncultured Candidatus Saccharibacteria bacterium
AGATTAATTCGGCGGCGGCCATGGCGATTTCCCGCGGAATTCCGTAATAGCCTGCCTGATTGACGACGATGTCGATAACTTTTTCAAAAATATTAAAATTGAATTCCTGCGGGACGAGGCCGATGAATGATTTCGCTTTTTCGGGATTTTTTTCAATGTCGGCACCGAATACTTCCGCAGTGCCGCCGGATTTGACCGTCAGGCCGGTGATAATGCCGATGAGCGTGGTCTTCCCCGCCCCGTTGGGGCCGAGAAGGCCGAAAAAATCGCCGGCCTCGACGATAAGGTCGACCTTCTTGAGGGCTTCAACGCCTGTCGGGTATATTTTTTTAAGTTTGTCTACAACGAGAGCTTTTGGCGTTGCGTTCATACGAGTATGAAATGAGCGGCGACAACGGCGAGGTAGGAGAAAAAGAGGAGTGTTCTGAAATCAAGAGGTCCTTCTTTTTTGCCGGTAAAATAGGATTTTCCTCCGTCCGGTCCTCCTGCCATGAAGACGACTACGCCGATAGAACAAGCAAAGAGCCCGGGAAAAAGTAATAAAATGGTCGTATCTGTCATAACAAGAAACCATCATAGCATAGCACCGAAACCTATGGAAATTTTTTCAATTGAAAACTCCGTCAGAGAACCCGCACAGGGCATTCTCTAACGTGGTAAACAAAAAACGTCCGACGAATGCCGGGCGTTTTTTGGAAAAACGAAACGTCTTACCCTTCGCCTAATTCCATTTGCTCAGGATGAAGTGCGGCGGTTTGCCGCCGAACACTTCACATTGAGCTTCCGCCCATACCGCACGCTTTGCAGTTTTTCTTATGGGTGGCGAGTTCGTAGAGCGCGGCAAGACCAACGAGAACGTAAACGAGCGATTCCAACCATGACCATGAGCCGAGAAGCATGTGGACGACGTTCCAGTCACTCCCCACAAGAGCGCCGAGACCGATGAGACCCCAGTTGAGGCCTCCCACAAGAAGAAGAATAAGAGAAAGTCCGTGAGTGTATTTCATGTTCTGAATGCTTTTCTAGGTACTAAAAACATTCGACCTTTGCATGTACAGTATAGAATGGTTTTCTCGGAGAAAAAGGCGGTTGTGGGGATATCTTCAGATGTCTTCCCTTACAACATGACTGTACGACGCTTCGCGAGCACTCCCCAAAAGAGAGCGCTCGCTCCGCTTTGAACATGTACTCGGGGGATAGACACTGATATCTTCTGTAGCACACCCACTCGCTAAAAAACACGCCGGAAGCGTGTTTTTTAGCGAAAAATATTTCTTTTAGAGGGTTATTTTATGTG
>CAYHWH010000021.1:1307-7755 GCA_964360325.1 uncultured Candidatus Saccharibacteria bacterium
TAGTTTGTCGTCCGCAATTATGTTCCTCTTTTTTTGAGGGTTCTGAAGATTATTTTTCTTTATATACACCCACAGCTTTTTCACAACCTCTGACCGCGGCAAGGGGCCCTTGCCGACGACAGCCTCAAGGTCTGAAGACAGGTTAAGCGGTTTCAACAGAGCCGGATTCATTTTTCTAACCATACTAAATCGGTTTATGTTACTGATAATCGAATGGACCCAGTATATACCATGGACACCCTTTTTGTCCCCCTCGCTTGTCCCCATAGGGTGCCGAAGGGGGTTTAAAGGTACGAGAGCGGGTTTAAGTAGGCATTTGACGCGGCAACGGGCACGGAAACGTTTTTGCAGTTGATGCTTTTGGAAAACTGCGCCACCTGGACTCCGGCGCTCGCATAAACCGCAAAATGCAGGTGCGGCCCTGTGGCATAACCGGTGTCGCCGGAAAATCCGACAAGCTGGCCCGTGGCAATACTCTGCCCCGTCGCGACCGAAATGACCGAAAAGTGGGCGTAGAGTGTCGAGAGGCCATTGGTATGCCGTATAAGAACCCATTTGCCGTACGAGTAGCATCCTCTCTGGAGGTCAGTGTTGCCGGTCGCCTGAACGATTCCGGAAAGCGCCGCTTTTATCGGCGTGCCGATGGATGCACGCAAATCAATGCCGTTGTGCCCGCGGCCGCTGTACACCTGAGGGTTTCTGGTGGCGAAATCGGTGTTGCCAAAATATTGCGTTATGCGCACGAGGTCAAGAGGCCACGACAAAATTCTCTTCCCCGTCGACGGCAGGCTCCCGGGACTGATTATCAATTTCAGCTGTGATTCCAGATTCGAAAGGTCTTGTTCAAATTGCAGGCGAGCGGAGATTTTATCATTGAGAATTTTTTGATAGTTCGCTTCTTTGTTTTTTGTCTCGGCAAGGAGTTTATTTTTTCCAGAACGATTAATGTCAAGGCTCTTTTTTTGGTTCGCCAGCTGCTGCTGGTAAGCAGTCAACTGTTTTTTTGCGCTTTCCGTTTTTGTTTTTTTGGTTTCAAGAGAAATTTTTAAGTTTCGAAGGGTTGCGGCATTATCCGCAAGAGAAACCTGAATGCTTTGAAGCGAGGCAAGCGTGTCAAGAAAATTAGAGAGCTGGGGGTTTGCAAAAAAAGTCACCACGAAAGGTTCCTCTTCGGCTTGTTCCATACTGCGCAGGGATTCGGCGAGTCCGGCTGTTGTGTGCGTGATTTGCCCCGTCGTTCCGCTGATGTCGAGTGAAAGCCGCTTCAACTCCAGATTCGTGGCGTCAATGCGCGTTTGCGTTACTTTAATATCAGCGGCAAGTTTTTTGCTCGAGAGGTCAAGCGTCCTGATGGCGCTTTGGAGAGTCTGTTTCTCCTTTCCGACCGTATCAAGCTCCGCTTGGTACTGCGTAATTTCTTTTTCGAGGTCGGCAATTTTGGCGTTCTGGGCGGCTATCGAATTCTGGAGTTCCTCCGTTGTCGGGGCCGCATGAAGCGGAAGTGCTAGTGCAAGCAAAAGGAAACAGAAAAGAAAAGACGTGGCACGTTTCGAAAGCATTTCGTTCACGTTATTCTACTTTTTGAATGGCCGCTTCGACGCGTTTCAGAACTTCGCTTTTCCCGAGAGTTTCAGCAAGCGTAAACGGATCGGGAGATTCTGATTTGCCGGAAAGCGCGACACGAAGAGGCCAAAGTATGGAACCGCGGCCTTCCTTCTCCGCATAGCCGGAGAGCACTTTCTTCACATTCTCTTTCGTGAAATTGTCCGGAGACATGCCGGAGAGAAGCTCCTTCGTTTCCATGAGGCGTTCTTTCAGTTTTACAGCATCGGCATCCTTTTTCCAAAAAAGTTTTTCTTTTTGGTATTTCGGCGGAGAAAAAAAGTAGTCGAGGTCGCCTTTTTCTGCGAGGAGGGGTATGTCGGAAAAAAGCGAGATGCGCTCCAAAAGAATCGGCAAGATTTTTTCAAATTGCTTCTTAGAGTACCGCGGGAGCGCGCGTACCTCCGAAGGGACAAAAGCTTCGGCAAGGTCGAGTACCGCGGAGAGAGGCGTCTGTTTCAGGTACTCCCGGTTGTACCAGCGGAGTTTTTCCATATCGAAAATAGCCCCGCCTTTCTGCACCTGTTTGAGGGAAAATGCATGAAGAAGCTCTTTCGGCGAAAGAATTTCCCGTTCGTCTCCGGGATTCCAGCCGAGGTACGCGAGGTAATTTTTCATCGCTTCCGGAAGAATACCCATGCGCCGATATTCGGAAATTGAAATTGCCCCGTGGCGCTTGGAAAGTTTTGAACGGTCGGGGGCGAGAATAAGCGGAATGTGCGCGTACTCCGGCCTCGGAAAACCGAGCGCTTCTTGGATAAGTATCTGCCGCGGGGTATTCGAGATATGGTCCTCTCCGCGGATAACATGTGTCACGCCCATTTCAAAATCATCAACAACAACCGCCAGATGGTAGAGAGGCTCCTTAAACGAGCGGGCGATAACGAAATCGCCGAGCTCTTTCGTGTGGAAAGAAACCGTGCCGCGGATGCGGTCGACAAAGGAAATTTCTTTTCCGAGGTTTTTCAAACGGACAACGTCAACCATTTTCTCGGGGTCATTTTTCCCCGGTTCGCGGGATACGTAGGCTTTCCCTTTCTCGACGAGGCGGGTGAGATATTTTTTATAGATTTCCGTTCTTTCCGATTGGCGATGGAGCTCGTCGTATTCCAACCCAAGCCACTGGAGGCTTGACCGGATATCTTCGTCGTACTCTTTCTTGCTGCGCGCTTGGTCGGTGTCTTCGATTCGAAGAATGAATTTTCCGCCGGAGCCTTTTGCAAAAAGGTAGTTGAACAGGGCCGTTCGCGCCGTCCCCACATGAAGATTCCCCGTCGGCGACGGGGCGATGCGGGTTACGATTTTTTTCCCGCGAATGAATATTTTGAACGCATTAACGAGGTTCATGGGAAAGAGCTATATCTATGAGAGCTTCTGCAATTTTGCGCGCGGCGGTGAGATCGGCGAATTTTTTTGCTCCTTCCCGCATTTTCTCGTAGAGGTTTTTGTGTTCC
Organism: uncultured Candidatus Saccharibacteria bacterium; assembly: GCA_964360325.1. Classification (GTDB taxonomy): domain Bacteria; phylum Patescibacteriota; class Minisyncoccia; order Phycocordibacterales; family SBAW01; genus CAYHWH01. Next base: position 4,364 of record CAYHWH010000021.1, read on the forward strand.
ATAATGCGATCCACTTCGGAGACGAGGAGGTGGGGCGTGAGGTTATTCTGTTCGATAACAATCGCGGCTCCGCTTCTGGCATAGGAAAAAGCGTTTTCTGTTTGGTCGTGCGAGACAGAGGTCGGTATCGGCACGACGATGCTCGGGAGCCCCCATGCGGCGATTTCGAAAATGCTTGAACCGGCGCGCGTTACGACAAGCGCGGAGGCTCCGGCGCTCATGCGCAGGGCGAGGTTGTTGAGGTATGGGAACGGATGGTAGCGATTTTTGTGCGGGTGGTCTTTTAGAATGACCGAGGATGTTTTCTGTGCGGCATCAAAATTCACTTCTCCGGTTTGGTGGATAATCTGGTAACGGGAGAGGAGCTCCGGCAGAGCGCCTAGAATAGCCTCATTAATCGCCTGCGCTCCCTGGGAGCCTCCCACGACGAGGATTGTCGGCACCCCCGCATCGAGATTTAAAAATTCAGCCGCGCCCTCGGCGACAGGATGGAGCATCGCTTTGCGAATCGGATTGCCGGTCTGCGCCACCTTTTCTTTCGGGAAGTATGCCGCGGCGCTCGGGTATGAGACGGCGATTCGTTTTGCAAATTTTCCCGCCCAGCGGTTTACGCGCCCAGGTACCGCATCCGATTCATGAATAACGACGGGAATGTGGAATAACTTTCCGGCAAGCAGAGTTGGGAAACTCCCATACCCCCCTTTGCCGAAGATGACATCAGGGTAAATGGAAAAAATGGTGATGACCGAGCGGAGAATACCCCAGCATGTTTTAAAAAGGTCAAAAAAATTTTGAATGGAGCCTCCGTCGCGGCGAATTTTTCCGGCGACGATGCGCTTGAAAATAATGTCATTTTCAAACAGTATTTTTTCGTCATACGGAGCCGGTGCGGCAAGGTATAGCTCGGGGTCGAGAAGCTTTTTTTCTCTGGCTATGTCGCGAATCGCCTCGGCGACGGCGATGATGGGGTAAAAATGCCCTCCTGTTCCCCCTCCTGTAAAAACGATTTTCATGCTCTTCAGTATACCAGAGTATGCCCCTACCCTTTCTGGTGCTTTGAAATATTCAACACAATGCCTATTTCGGCAAGCGCGATAAAAAGGGCGGAACCTCCGTGGCTTACGAAAACAAGAGGTATGCCGGTCAGCGGCAGTACGCCGAGGAGCGCCCCAATGTTGGCGAGCGACTGGAACGTGATGAGCGTGATGATGCCGACTACCAGAAGCATGCCGAAACGGTCAGGTGTTTTGACCGCGATGCGCAAGCCGCGGAACGCAAACGCGAGAAAAACAAAGATAAGGGCCGCGGCACCGACGAAGCCGAACTCTTCGGAGGTGACGGCAAAGATGGAGTCTCCGATTGGTTCCGGAAGAAAGTTAAATTTTTGGATACTCTGTCCGAACCCGCGGCCAAACATTTCTCCGGAGCCGATGGCGATGAGCGCCTGCTGAATTTGGTACCCGCGTCCGAGCGGGTCGGCCGCGGGGTCGAGAAAAAGCATGATACGCGACATGACATACGGGTACGAAAACGCAAGTGCGCCAAGACTGAGAGCGCCAAGCACGACAAGTCCGAATAAATCCCGCATGCGCGCTCCGGAGACGAAAAACATTGCAAATCCCGCGGCAACAATAACGCCGAATGTACCGATATCAGGCTGCGCGACAAGAACGGCCCCGACGGCGCCAAGAAGCCCCAGAAACGGAAGGAGTCCGCGGGAAAAAGTTCGTATGTGTTCTCCGGAATTTGCAAGGAGCGCGGCAAAGTAAATGACGAATCCTATTTTTAAAAGTTCTGAAGGCTGGAACGAGAACGGCCCGAGCGAGAGCCACCTGGTCGCACCGCCCGCGGAAAAACTTATCTGAGGTACGAATACCAGTGTTGTCGTAAAAAGCGCAAAAAGAAAAATGTACAACGCGTACGGGCGCAGAAGCCGGTACGGTATGTTTGAAAGAACAATAAGCGCGGTTGTGCCGCCGACGAGTCCGAAAAGCCCCTGATTGAAAACAATGTTACTGAATTGAGAGGTGTTGCGCGCCAGAACTCCGAGGGAGGCGGAAACAAACAGAAAAAAACCAACCGACACAAGGATAATAACGATTCCAAGAAATAGCCGGTCGGCGCGGTAGCGGGACATATCGTGGGTGCATTATATAAGGGCGACAATGACGCCGACAAGGGCGCAAACGATGCCGATAATCCAGTAGCGCATAGTGACTTTATAGGAAGGCCAGCCGAGAGCCTCAAAGTGGTGGTGGAGCGGCGCGACCAAAAATATTTTTTTTCCTTTGCGAAAACGTTTTGAAACGACTTGCAGAATGGCGGAGCCGACGGTGAGCACAAGCGGAAACGCGATGAGAGGAAGCGCGACAACGCCGTACCCGCCTCCTTTTTGGTCCGTAAAAAACGCGATGACCGCAAGGGTTATGGTCAGTCCCATGGTGCCGGTTTCAGACATGTAGAAACGCGCCGGAGGAATATTGAACCAGAGAAATGCGAGAATTGCGCCGGAAATTGTCGCCGCAAAAGCGGCAAGATTTATCTCGCTCTGGTAAAAAGCAATGATGGCGTAGGCGGAAAAAATGGAAGCAAAAATGCCTCCCGCAAGCCCGTCTATGCCGTCGATGATTCCTCCCGCGTAGAGAAAAAGCGTCACGAGCACGAAAAACGGGATGAAGAAAAGACCAAGATCCAGCTGATGGGAGAACGGCACGGAAATCGCATGCACGCCGAGCTTTTCGTAAAACCCCCACGCGACAAAGAGAGAAATGGCGCGGACGAGAAAAAGCCGCAACGAGAGCGACAGCCCCCCTGAGGGCTGTTTGCCCGCCCCGCCGCCTCCGCGTATCTCAAAAAGGTCGTCGACAAGGCCGATGAGAGACCCGGCCACGAGCGTGAAAAGAGGCAGCCACGTCTGGCTCCTGCTTAAAAAATCAAGTTTTATGAAATAGTCGATCGGGAAAAGACGGGCAAGTCCCCACAACGTCAGAATGACAACCGTCGCGCTTCCCCAAATAATGACTCCGCCAAGCCGGGGTGTGGCGATTTCCCCTTCTTTGTGAAGCGAGTTAAAAATAACCGTCTCGTTGCCGCTGTAGTCTCTTTTTCCGCCGACTTTTTTCCACATTCGGTACTTGTAGAGGTAATGCGTGAGAATGGGCGTCAGAGCGATACCAAGCAGAAAAGCGAGCGCGGTCGGTATGAATACTTTGACGATGTCGCTTACCATATGAATACCAAGGCTATTCCGCCGTTACGGCTTCCGTGCTCGCGGCGATAAGTTTTTGGATGTCGAAAAATCGGCCGTCATAGGTTGAACCGAGAACTACCGCGACAATAGGGTGCCCGAGTCCCATGTCAAACGCAAGGGCCAAATTACCACCCGCAAGATC
>CAYHWH010000022.1:0-7710 GCA_964360325.1 uncultured Candidatus Saccharibacteria bacterium
TGTGTACCTCGGTGTTCCAAACCAGTTCGTGAAAGATTGGCTCGCGACAAAGTATCACAAGCTTCTTTTGAAATCTCTGCGGGGTCTTTCCGAGCATGTACGCAACCTCGAGTACGTTATTTCAAAAGGAACCCCTAAGAAAACGGAAGGGGGGCACGCGGCTCCGAGCCCGGTCGGAGAACTCCCGCTCGGAGATCATTACATCAGCAAAGAAAACAATCTCAACCCGAGATACACCTTCGATACGTTTATTGTGGGAGGATTTAACGAGCTCGCGCACGCCGCCGCCCAAGCGGTCATCAAAAAACCTGGCATCGCCTACAACCCGCTTTTCATTTACGGCAACACCGGGCTCGGCAAAACCCATCTCATTCAAGCGATCGGCAACCACCTGAAGGCCGCAAACCCGGAACGCCGAGTCTTTTACGCGACATCGGAGAAATTCGCTCTCGACTACTTCAATTCGCTCCAAACGGACAAAATAAACGCGTTTAAGGAGAAGTATCGGCAGTACGACGTGCTTATTATGGACGACATCCAGTTCTTTTCGAAAAAAGAAAAATCGCAGGAAGAGCTGTTCCACCTCTTCAACACGCTGTACGATAACAATAAACAAATCGTGTTCTCCTCCGACCAACATCCGAATTATATTCCGAATTTGGAGGAGCGCCTGAAATCGAGATTCGGTGCCGGAATGATCGTCGACATCTCGGCACCGGACCACGAGTCGCGCATGGCGATACTGCGCGCGAAAGCGAAGACGCACGCCCTACCGCTCTCGGAAGAGGTCACCGACTTTATCGCTTCCGCTGTTGAAGGGAACATCCGCGAACTTGAGGGGATTCTTAATACCATCATGTGCCACTCGCAGTTGCGCGAGAGGGAGGCGACGATTTCCGACGTGCGAAATCTTATTAAAAATGCGGCGAAACCAAAGCGGGCGGTGTCGGTAAAAGATGTAATTAAAACCGTCGCCGATTTTTTACGACATCGACGAGGCCAGTATTTACGAAAAAACGAGACGGAAAGAAGTGGTGAAACCGCGACAGCTCATCATGTACATCCTCCGCGAAGATTTCAGTATTTCTTACCCGACCATCGGACAAAAGCTTGGCGGAAGGGACCACACGACCGTCATTCATTCCTGCGAAAAAGTGAAGAATGACATCAAACAAAACGCCGCCTTGGTCCAGGAAATACAGCAAATCAGGGCGATTTTGAAGTAGTTTTTGTGGATTGCGTGTTCGGAATGTGTAGATAGGAGTGAGGATATGTTGGGGAAAAGTACCGGCTCAAATAAACTAAAAACCTCGTCTGATAAAAATGAAACCTTTATCCACAAACAATGCCTGTGAAAAAAGCTTTTTATCCACCTGTAGTTCTGTTATGAAAGAATCATCTGTAGCCAAAGAGAGCCCTAAAAAACCTATCAGACTTATACACATAGCTAATAATAAAAGTAATAGTTTTTATATATATAAAAGAGCCTATAATTAAAAAATATGAAAATTGAATGCTCAAAAGAAAAACTGCAGGTGGCAATAGCGCAAGCAAGTCGGGTTGCTGGAAAAAACACAAACCTTCCGGTCTTGGGATGCGTGCTTCTTAGTGTGACAAAACAAGGGCTTTCAATACGCGCAACAAACCTAGAGCTTGGTATTGAAATACGCGTCCCCGTAAAAGTTGTTAAGGAGGGAGTCGTTGCTATTCCTGCGGAAGCCATCGCACAGCTAACCTCAAACCTTTACGGAAGCGGTTCCGTGTCTTTAGAGCTTAAAGACGGGCACCTTTCCGTTGTTGCGGGGAAAAGCACTGCCCTTGTAAAGGCGGTTCCCCATGAAGATTTTCCGACACTTCCGAAACCGGGGGAGGTTTCATTTCAAATAAAAGCTTCTCATTTTGCCGAGGGGTTGCGCTCTGTTTGGTATTGCGCCTCAACGGCGAGCGTGAAACCGGAGCTTTCAAGCGTCTTTCTTCAGGCAACAAACGGGACCATGATGTTTGTTGCGACCGATTCATTCAGGCTCGGAGAGAAGAAAATTTTCCTCAAAGGACTGCCCGAGTGCGACAGTATGCTCATTCCCCTTCGCAATGTTCCGGAAATTATTAAAGCGCTCGATGCGCACGGCGGCGAGGCTGTTGTGTATTTTGGCAAGCATCAGCTTTCGTTCTTGCTCGGGGAGACCTACCTAACCTCGAGACTCATCGAGGGCTCATTCCCCGATTACCGGCAGATTATTCCGAAAAAAAGCACCACGGAAGCGATTCTCCTGAAACAGGATCTTGCAAACGCGTTCAAGCTGGCAAATATTTTTTCCGATCAGTTTCATCAAGTAAAACTCGCCCTTTCTCCCGCGCGAAAAGCATTCACCATTTCCTCTCGAAGTGCGGAGGTCGGCGAAAGTTAAAATACCCTCGACGCGACCCTCTCCGGAGAAGAGACGGCTCTTGGTTTTAATTACCGCTACATCACAGATTGTTTCCAGTCGATACATAGCGATAGCGTCAAGCTTCAGTTTAGCGGCGTGGGGAAGGCCCTTCTTATTTCCGGCATCTCGGACCAGTCATTCTTGTATCTCGTCATGCCGATGAATCGGTAACAATGTCTTTCCAAACGATTCATTCTTTCTTGGAAAGATTTCGCGGATTGAAGGCTCCTCACCGCGCCGTCTGCGATGCGCTCGCCGTTGCTATTTTTGACAGCACCGGCGTGCACATTGCGCCAACGAACATCAAAATCCGCGACGAGGTCGCGTTTGTACAGCTTCTTCCTGCGGCACGAAGCGGGGTGCGCATTTCCAGACAGGATATTTTTTCACGCGTTGAAGAGCGCACGGGCGTGCGTCTGCGGGATATTCAGTAGCGCGTTTATTGCTGGAGCGAAAAAGAAACACTCGCGGTTGCGCTGTTGTACACAGCATCGCTCACGGTCGCGGAGAGCGCGTTTGTGTCCCCGGCCGTCTGGATGTTTGCGGGAACAAATGAAATTGAGTAAGGCGGCTGCGTCGAGGCGCCGATAAACAAATCATTTACATAGTAGTCAACGCGAGAAATGGGGAAGCGCCCGTTTACCAAAACACGAATCGTCAACCGACTGTTCTTGTCGGCGGTAGCTCCTTGCAGGGGCGACACGAAAGAAATTGTCGGCATGTTCTGCTGCGTGTGCAGGTCGTCGTAGGTTGTGGGTGCGACCGAAGGAGCATTCCCGCCATTTTTTTGAAGCCACGCTTGCACGGCGGGTTCCCAGAGGCGGAATTGCGGGTCATTGTCGGGGGCCGAGGGCGCCTCTCCGAGGGGGTTAGCGCGATCAATCCAGTACAAAATACTGTGAGCCTCTCCTGCGGCGCGCTCCTCGCGCGTCTTTTCGGGAGTCAGGTCTGTTGCAAGTTTTCCGGACAACGTATCAACAGTGTACGTCGTTCCCCCTTGCCAGATTCCGCGCAGTATCGGTTTAAGATTTTTCTCAAAGCTGTACTCCGGCTTTTTAAAGTCGCTGTTGGGAAAGGTTTGCAACGCCTGCTCCATGAAGGCGTGCCACATCGGCGCGATGACAAATCCGGCAATTTGTTTCTCAATTGGCGTGTTGTCGTTGTTCCCTCCCCAGACTCCCACAACGATGTCGGGACTGTAGCCGACAGTCCACACGTCTCGATAATCGTTCGTGGTTCCTGTTTTTGCCGCAACGTCGCGGCCGGGGAAGTGGAGCGGCGAATCGGTTCCGAATTCCGGCGCACGAGCATCGTTGTCGGAAAGAATGTCGGAAATTTTTCTTGCGATAGCGGGATCAAGCGCTTGTTGCGGCAAGGGGGTGTACGTCTCGAGTGGGGAGCCGTCGCCGTCGGCAATCTCAAGAATAGAAACTGTCGGATTGCGGATGCCGTCATTTGCGAATACGCCGTAGGCGCTCGTTAAGTCAAGGAGCGACACCTGCGCGCCTCCGAGGACGAGCGTGAGTCCGTACTGATCCGCGCCGGAGAGGCTGGTGATGCCGAGGTCGGCGGCGGTTTGAAGAGAATCTTTAATTCCCGCGAGGTAGAGAACTTTTACCGAAGGTACGTTGCGCGACTCGGCGATCGCGTTCCGAAGCTTAATCGGGCCGCGGAATTTTTCGTCAAAATTTTGCGGTGAGTAGCAGCCGTTTTCGCTGGTGAAGTTGTCCCACGCGCACGTGCTCTGAAACTGCGTCGGGACGTCGAACACGACTGTGTCGGGGGTGTACCCTTTCTTGAACGCGGTGGCGTAGACGAAAGGTTTGAAGGTTGAGCCCGGCTGGCGGTTTCGGGCGACGGCAACATTGAAATTTCCATCAACCGCCGGGTCAAAATAATCGCGCGAGCCGACCATAGAGAGAATCTGCCCCGTCTTCGGGTCGATGGCGACGAGCGCCGCGTTGCTTGCGTTGAAATCCTTCTCATTCTCTTTTGCATATCGGGCTACGATTTCCTCGGCCCTTGCTTGAAGATTATAATCAAGCGTGGTGACGACCTGCAGTCCCCGTTCTCCAATCGCCTGATCGCCGTACTTTTTTTCGAGATATTCTCGAATGTAGAAAACGAAATGCGGTGCCCTAATGTTCCCTTCGGTTTTGGGCAGGAACGTGACCGTTTCCTTGAGCGCGGTTTCGTAGTCGCCCCGACTAATAAAGCCGTTCTCGAGCATTTTTGAAAGCACGAGATCTTTTCTCGCGTCAAGCTCGTCGCGATAGTTGCCGTAGGGAGAATAGTGCGTCGGCGCCCGGGGAATCGCCGCGAGGTAGGCCGCCTGTCCGAGGGAAAGGTCGGCTGCATCGATGCCAAAAAAGGCTCGGCTTACCTCTTCAACGCCATAGATGTTTCCGCCGTAAGGGGCTTCGTTGAGGTACAGATTTAGTATGGCGTCCTTCGGAAGCGTTTTGTCGAGCTTGATGGCGAGAACCCACTCCTTTAGCTTGCGAGTTATGGTTTTGTCGCTCGTCAAGACTGAAATTTTTACAACCTGTTGCGTAATGGTTGAGCCGCCCTGCGTAAACCCGCTTTGGAGACGCAATCCGATAAGAATGTCCGTGAAAATTGCCCGCGCAATTGAGTACGGCCTGATGCCCCCGTGCCGGTAGAATTCGGCGTCCTCGATAGCGACGGTCGCGTTTTTGATATTGCGGGAGATGGACTCAAAAGGAATGACGGTGCGCTGGATGTCATTGTGGAAGTCGTAGAGCACGATTTTTCCGGTGCGGTCGTAGATCTTCGTCGACTGGAGAATTTTGCGGGTTTCGAGTGATTTTAAATCCGGTATCGGGAGCGTTGCGGCCCAGAGAAGAAGCACGCTGCTGCAGAAGAAGCCGATGGTAAGAAATATAATAAAAACAGTTCGTATGGTGTGGGAGCGCCAATCAAAAAATTTCATACGATTTATACTACCACGCGCGCCGGCGCCGTCCTGTAAAAATGCGGAGCCTGTGCTAAAGTGGTGCCATGTGGTTTTACAAGCGGAAAACTATCGTTGATGAAGAGAAAATAGAGGAGATTCTCTCTCGGGGGGTTGCGGCCGTGTACCCGTCTCCGGAATTCCTTCGCGGTGAGCTCCGCAGCGGCAAACGCCTCCGGCTGTACTGGGGGATAGACCCAACTGGCCCGACGCTCCACCTCGGGCACGCGGTTATCCTGCGAAAGCTGAAATTATTTCAGGAGCTCGGGCACGAAGTCATTCTGCTTATCGGTGATTTTACGGCAATGATAGGGGACCCGACGGATAAGACGGCGACGCGCCGCAGGCTTTCAAGGAAGGAGGTGCTTCGGAACGCGCGCCTCTATAAATTTCAGGCGTCAAAATTTCTTTCGTTTTCCGGCGCACACAGCGCCGTCGTGAAGTACAACGCAAGCTGGCTCGGAAAAATGAAGTTCGAGGACGCGCTCAACGTCGCGACGCACATGACGGTGGACCACCTGATGAAGCGCGACATGTTCCATGTGCGGACGCAGGAGGGGAAACCGATCTATCTCCACGAATTTCTCTACCCGCTGATGCAGGGGTACGACAGCGTGGCGATGAATGTCGACGGTGAGCTCGGCGGCAACGACCAGACCTTTAACATGCTCGAGGGGCGCGCGCTGTCGAAACAGTTGAAACAAAAAGAGAAGTTTGTGCTTGCGACGAAGCTCCTCACGGATTCTTCCGGCAAGAAAATGGGAAAAACGGAAGGAAACACGTTGACGTTTCTGGATTCTCCCGAAGAAATGGTCGGCAAGGTGATGAGTTGGAGCGACGAACTCATTTCCTCCGGCTTTGAGCTCTGCACCGGCATTTCGCTCAAAGAGCTGGGGCGCATTGAGGAGGGAATCCGACAGGGGGGAAATCCGCGGGACGCGAAATTGCGCCTTGCGGAGACAATTGTCGGCGAATTCTACGGCACCGATGCGGCGGGGAGAGCTGTGGAAACTTTCATAAAAACATTCAGCGAGGGCGCGGTACCCGAGCATATTCCGGAGGTCAGCGTCTCCGCCGGCGCGACTGTCGGGGAAGCGCTTTCCGAACACAGCGCTTCAAAATCAGAACTGCGGCGCCTCGTAGAAGCGGGGGCTGTTGAGGAGGTTGGTGGAAAAAAATTTACCCGTACGGACGAGCGTATTCACGCAACAATGGTCGTGAGAATCGGTAAAAAGAAATTTGTTCGCGTTATTGTCCGCTGACGCGCGGAGAAGGGAACACATCAAAAACCCGCCGTACGGCGGGTTTTTGACTACGCGGTTTTGTCGTCGTAGTCGAGCTCCATATCAAGGGTTTCCCCCTCCTCCTCTTCTCCTTCCGCTGTCTCCTCTTCTTCCGTTTCGTCCCCGACGGCATCGTCGTCGTCAAATTTGTTGGTGTTGTCCAACATGGCACAGATGTTGTTAAATGCTAAAAACGACCTCTAAACGCCTCTGTTGTAGCAAATCCGCGCACTTTTGCAATAGCTTTTTTCTCCTCTGTGGATAACCCCGCACCCATCCCTGATTACATACTCAAATACATACGTAAGGCGGAGCATATGGCGAAAAAATTACCCGGATCTTTCGGAAACCAAGCAGGTGATGCCGATGGCGATAGCGTCGAACTCGTCATCGAGCTTGGCGGACTTTTCAATGTGTATAAGCCGCGGAAGCATCTCCATAATCTGCCTCTTGTCGCTTTTCCCGTACCCCGTGACGGCGATTTTTACTTCCGCCGGCGTGTATTCATATATGCGCAACTTGTTTCGTGCGGCGATGTAAAGGAGGGTTCCGCGCACTTCGGCAACGCGCATAGCCGTTTTCCGGTTGGTGCTGAAAAAGAGTTTTTCGAGCGCGAATTTTTCCGGTTGGTGCGTGTGCAAAAGTTCTTCAACGCGCAATCCGATACGCAGAAGTCTTTCCGTGAAGGGAAGCGTTGCTTTCGTCCGAAAACACTCCGAGTGAAGAAGTTTCTGCTTCCCGTCCGCGGTTGCCTCAAGGACGGCGATGCCGAGCCGCTCATATCCGGGGTCGAGGGCGAGCACGAGGTTCTTATGCCGCGTTGGTGAAAATGGTTTGGACATCGTCGTGTTCTTCAAGCGCGTTCAAAAGTTTCATGAGAGCCTCGCCGTCGGATTCTTCAACAGGAACCATCACGCTCGGGGTTAGCCCCTCGCTTGTTTTTTGGAAAGCCCACAGCGCGGAGCGGGGTGCCGCGAGCGCGATGCCGTGTTCCGAGAGAAGGTGTTTGATTTCCGCGGCCGTA
>CAYHWH010000023.1:0-7647 GCA_964360325.1 uncultured Candidatus Saccharibacteria bacterium
ACGCCGCCGAATACGCGTTATCGGTAAGATGAACGTAACAAAAGAGGAAGTGTCTCGCAAAAAGGTGCACCAGCCCCGTCGTAATGACGGGGCTGGTGTTTTTTCACCCTACTCTAGAAAACTTGACTTTTAATTTATTTCATGCTAGCGTATGAAAAGGAACTTTGTCATCAACCCCGGGCCCAATGGCCCGACAGCGCGGAGGACTAGAGTGCTATGGAAAATCGAAACGAAAAGAATAAGAAGCGACGAAAAGAAGACCACTGGGCTTGGAGATGCCTGCGTTCAGTGGGTAGTACATCTCTCGTTCTCGCGGCCATGTGCTTCACGGTATTCCTAATCATAGCGGTCGGAGAAAAGCCCGGAGTCCCCATGGTCTGGTTCGCAGGTCTCGCTTTCGCAGTCGAGACAATCTGGCCCTGGTTTTGGGCCTCCGCGGGCCTGGTCGCATTTGGGTTCGGTTGCCGTTGGGCAACCAAGCGCGGGTTGAAGAAATAAAGAAATCCGCCGCACCCAGCAAAGCCGCCCGATTCCCCACACGTATGGTGAGCGGGCGGTTTCTATTGATACATTCGGTGCTACTCGGTGTCAATCCTGAGTGGAATCGAAGGATTGACTTTATTTTTATATGTGATATAATGGACGTAGGAGGGTGAGGAAACATTCCTAACCCACAGAGCGGAGGAGAAAGTCATGGCGAGGGACGAAGCCCATAACAAAATCTTTTTCCACGATGAGGAAGTGTCTCCCCAAGGGATGACGCGTCGTATCTTGTCGTGGATGCTGGTCGTGCTGTCGGCCATCGGTCTTGCGGTAGTCGTGGGCTTCTACGCCACGGCTCTCTACGCCGAAAAGCCCATCGCCTTTTCCTACTTTGGCGAACAAGGCAGGGAGTTCTGCCTGGCGGTGATGTACCCGAAAGAGGGGGACCGCTTCGATGAGTGCGGTCCCGATTGGCGAAGCCACCGTCGCCAAGAGGTCGGACCGAACTGGCGGGTACCCCGCCAGTAATCTGCTCCGAAAGGAGTTCATACAGCCCGCCGGAGCGCACAATGCGCCCGGCGGGTTTTCTTTTTCGTACAAATTAAAACGCGGCACCTCCGGGGCCGCGTTGTCTTTTGTTTCTATATGTTTGAATTGTTCAACAAATTTGTTCAAGCCGTCGCCGTCGCAGGCGGTTTCGCAGCGAGGGCCGCAAGTTCTTGTTGAGTCGGAGGTCTCCGCCTTTTCCGTTCCTTCAGACGCTTCCTTCTTTTCCGCTCGTCGATTTCTTCCTGGGTCGGACGCGTCGGTTGCCCCTTCCTTGAGCGCTCTTCCCGAGTTGTCCCGTTCGCACGCAACACTGTGGTACCCGGCACGAACTTACACATGAATCACCTCGTTCGTTGTTGAAGACGAGAACTTGACCGATTCCCGCTTCAGACTACATTTTTACGCCGTCTTTTGCAAGCCAGTTTTGTTGGCAGTGAGGGGGTCTTTTTGGTATAGTGCAAACGCTCCGAATTTGCGGGCGTAGCTCAGCTGGTAGAGCATTCGACTGATACTCGAAAGGTCCTAGGTTCGATCCCTAGCGCCCGCACAAGACACAACAATCTGCCCTGCGGCAGATTTTGCGCTTGTGCGTCTTGCCGTCATCCTGCTAGGATAATCGCATTGCCGTGGTGGCGCCCCGCAGTACAGCAAGCTGACTGCGGGGCGGGGAATTGGTATATTTACCCCGTACTAAATGCTGGAGTGGTGGAATTGGTATACACGTACGCTTCAGAAGCGTATGCCTCACGGCTTGGGAGTTCGAGTCTCCCCTCCAGCACAAGAAAAAACCGCGTGTGCGGTTTTTTATTTGACGGGAGACTCGAAGGCCGGCGGCTTCAAGGAGGGGCGCGTGATGGTCTTTACCAGCGGCTCTCCGCCATTTCGCACGTTGCTGTTGTTCGATACCGTGGAGCAGATATGCGAGTTCCGCGAGAAACTCGGGCCATATACCTTCGTGTGCGAAGCACACTCGATTCCAACCGGCCTTTGGAAGAAGATGGCCGCCGACATCAGCCCCGACGACATCAAGGACTTTCGCAAGGTGGCCGAGCTTGTGGCATGAGCCATCGTGTTCACGAGACAACTCCTTCGCGACGACAACGGTGCGGCCCCTCGGGTCGCACCGCTTCTTTTTGAAAGAATAACAAACCAAGAACCCCTAAAACGTAGTACGTTTTAGGAGGTTGGGCCTCCTCGTCTGGTGGGGGAAAGTCCTTTGGGACGCCACTCGTTTTTGTGAGAAGATGGGAATTGAGGGTGGTGTTTGGGCAAAAAATCGGTTTGGGTCCAGAATGTTTAATTGTCTGCAGAATACGCTTGAGCGAGTTCATTGAGCTTGTCGAGACTTACTTCGTATTCCTTTTCTCGGAAAAAGATTGATATAAACTTGTTCCCCATATCGTTCGTCTTAATGCTTAAGCACCACGATTCCATAACGTGTAATCCGCCGCCTATACTGCCCAAACGTTTCGACAATGTTTTTCCCTTTAGTCCCTTCAGGACATACGCAAGAAAAGCTTCCGTTTGTGTTTTGTGCCCGATGGAGAGCAGATTGATGCGCCTATCGTTCTCCATTTTTTCGGGAAGTTCAATAAAGCGTCTGAGTTTGTATGCGACATGAGATGCTTGTTGATAGGGTTCTGATTTTTTGTCGGAGTCTGGCCACATCGTATCCAAGTCGAGAAACCAAGCAAGCGCAGGCTCGGTAGCTTGCCATGAAACCCCTTCTTGTTCAGCTGGTGTCAATGAATCAAACAACTTGCCGGGATGTTGTTTCTGCATCACTTGCTCTCGTTCTTGCTCATAAATCTCTTGGAATCTTTGTTCCGTGTACTTAGTAAGCTCTACGGGAAAGCTTAAATACTCTCGCTTGATTTGATCAATGGGTTCCGCGGTCTTGAAAATTTCACGCAACGTTTCTCCGGTCCTCTCGATATCGGTTATGTACCCTCCTTTTGGACGCAGTCCCGCATTTTTGAGAGTTTTTCCAAAATCCCGTGCCATGCTTTTACCTCTTTCTGATAGTGGAGCATCAGAAATATCCTGACTATCAGGATTGTACACGTTACCGGATGTTTTCTCTGAATGACGCGCAAAAATAAAATTGATCTCTACATTCTTACCACGTTCTTTAGACTCGGGTGGATGCATTTGCTCGGACATACTCGTTTGTTATCGCTGGATAATATCAATAATACCCTTGGTCGCATCCATTACGACATTATCACCGGTGTGCAAGGTACGAGTCACGGAGTTAACGCCAACAATACACGGGATGCCACGTTCTCTACATATAATGGTTGCGTGCGAAGTAAGCCCTCCCTCTTCAGTGATTACCCCTGCCGCTTTTTGAATGAGAGGAAGCATACTCGGCTGCGTCATGGTTACCACCATAATTTCTCCTTTTTTAAAACTGTCAGTATCTTCCTGAAGCGCTAGCGCACTCTCAACTCTGACTACGCGCACAGTACCTGACACTCTTCCTTTTGAAGCACACATTCCGCGCATTTGCCGCTCAGCTGGGTCTGCAAAAATTTCTTTACCAAGCAGTCGCTGAATAAGTTGCCGTGCTTCATTCCCACTGCAAAAGCGCAAAGCTCCTTTTTCTAGGAGTAGAACGTAGTTTTCAAGTCGTCGGGAAGTTTCTTCCTTTGGTACGCGAAAACCCCTTGTCGTAAGCGCTTCTCGAATCTCGTCTGCACGCCACGTCCATAATACATCAGCAACATCCGTTTGTACGTGCTCGGCAATTCTCTCAAAGAGCCGGAAGAAGAGATATGTGGCACCCGCCCAACGGCCCTTTAGTTCCAATCTCTCGATGGACATTGTGCGGAACAGGCGCGAGAGGTTCTCTACTTCAGGAGTGTCAATTTTTTGCAGTAGCTTCTCCCGTTTTTTATTTCTTGTATCTTGTCTTGAATCCACATTAGGCTCTCGATACAGTTCTTTTTGTTGTGCGCGGTGCAGAAGGAAGTTATGAATCGTTTCTCTATTAAAGGTGTTTAGAAAAAGCCATGGGAACTGGCGAGCGTGTTTCTCCAGCAACTCTTCAGAGATATTTTTTCTGAGTTTTGAAAGTGCACGATTTTCCCTGTCTATAATAGTCTCTTCGGTTGGGGTTGTAAGCAACCCGAGAGAATCTTCTAGCTCCGCTTCCGATTTTGTTGTTTTTGCTAGTAGAGCGCGAAGCCGCTGTTCCGGTTCATATAAAAACTCAGGCTGTGACGGCCAGTAGTGGAGCGCAATCTGGCGGAATATTTGTAAATATGTTTCGAACCATTCTTTGGTAGCAGACTCGTTGGTTAGCCGCTGAAGGCCAAAATTGTCCACTGTCTTTGAGAAAGAAAGGCGAGCCTTATGAGCTGACCGGAGCCATATATTGAGAAAATCAGGATCCAGAAATTTCTCTGAAACCTTAAAAATTTCTGGAAGATCTGAGTGCAATGCATATTCCGACGCCCACTTACCCTTTCGGACAATAAGCCAACTACGTGCTGTATTTGCCTCATTTAGAACTTCAGAAAATGTCTGTGCCCACATCTCTTTGTGGATAAGAGCCTCAATTGCTCCACCACACGAAAACAACCACTCTGGCGACCTTTTCGTATTTTTATCAAACATACGGAGATTATAAGTAACAAGCTGTTTTTAGGTTTGCTCCATCGTTTGACCGCCTACATGTCGGGTTTGAATTTTCGTAAGCCGTTTTTCCACTCATCGCTCCCCCTGATAGCCCGTTCTATATCGCTTCTGCTCCGCGTCTTGAGGGTTTGCACGTCCGGCGACCACGCCTCTCCGTTCCAGTATTCAAATGAATCAAAGTTCGTCTTGTAGAGCGCTTTCTCTCCGTAGACCGTGCCGAGGTAGTAGTGGGTTCTGCCGGATACCTTGGCGTCGCGCGCCGCGTCAAGCATCAGCCACATGCCGAGCGATTGATGAATAAGCGAGAGCGTGTAGAACGAAAACCAAAAATGTCCAATTGTGGCATCGCCAACCTCAAGCACGTAGGCCGCCGGCACGCCATCTTTCGTGTACAGGAGAATATCCGTAATAAGTCCCGAATCAAGAATCGCGCGCAGGCGTTCTTGCGGCATCACGCCTCCGTGGCGCTTGGCAAAATACTCAAGGCAAAAAGAAAAAAAGGCGTCTGTCTGCATAAACGACGAGAAAGGAATCCGTTCTTTCCGGAACATTCCGTCAAAGCGTTTGCCGATGCGGCGATTTTCGCTGTTCTCGGAAAATTTGGGGAGGGAAATGCGAGCGCTCCGCGCCATATAGAAAACATCCTTGCACTCCGGCGAACCCGAATAGGGAAGAAACCCCGCCGTGTAGATAGCGGAAAGCGCATCTCCCGCTTCCCGCTTAGCGTAATTGGCATAGCCGAACGAGTACGTTTCGTACGAGTGTACGAGTTCGCTTGAGAATCGTTTCATAATAATCAGCGCGCAAACTGCTCCTCAACCGCTTCCGGAATTGATTTAATAAGCCCGCCCATATTGCCGGAACTCATCAAGAGTACCACATCTTCCGGCGCGAGCTCTTGCATGACGAGTGCTTTTCCTTCCGCGGCATTTACCGTCGCGACGGCAACTCCCGAAGCGCGGACGCGCTCAAGGATTTCTGCTTGGGAAAGTTGGTCGTGGGTTTCGGCCCCTTGTTCGGCTGATTCATAGGGTTCATAGAGGAAGACTTTGTCGCACTCTTTGAATACGTCGTCGTACCAATGGAGCGCGGCGCGGTCGCGCCAGCTGAACGAATGCGGTTCAAAGACGACGAGGAGCCGTCGTCCTGGGAAATGAAGCCGCAGGGCGGCAATAGCCGCTTTCGCTTTTCGGTATGAGGAACCGAATCCTTCGTAGACCGGCACGGATGAACCGCGGGTTTTAAGGTCCAGACGCCGCAGGAGCCCGTGGAAACCTGAAACGGTGCTTTCAAGCTGTGCCGGAGAGAGAAGTTTTTTCTCAAGGAGAAGCGCGGAAACGCCGACGATATTTTCAATGGAGTGTGCGCCAAGAAGGGGAGTTCGCAAAGACACAACACGGGTTTCTCCGCGATAGAGGTCAAAAGAAGTCTCCGCTCCATAGGAAATATCTTCGGCGTGCCACAAACCATCGGTGAGTCCGTAGGTAATCGCGTCCGGATATTCCGAAAGAAGACTTCTAACATTCGGGGCTTCGGCGCACGCAACGACAAGTCCTTTCTCGGGTACGCGCGCGAGTAATTCCCGAAATGGCGCAAGATATTCTGTAAGCGTGGGGAAAACATTGACGTGGTCGTGTTCCGCCGCGGTTAGGAGCAGGTTGTCGGGACGGTACCACAAAAACTTTGAACGCGGGTCCGTGTTTGACGAAGGGTACTCATCGCCCTCAAGGATAAAAAGTTTCCCTTTCCCGATGCGGGACGTCTCGGGCATATCAACCGGAACCGCGCCGATGAAATAGCTCGGGTCAAGGCCATTCTGCGAGAGACACCACGCGAGAAGCGCGGCGCAGGTTGATTTGCCGTAACTGCCGGCAACGACGATGTTCTCGGTTTTTGCGGAAAGTCCGGCGAGCACTTCGGGGAATGATTGCACCGACGCGGCGCTCCGGAGCGCCGCGCGGACTTCCTCGTTGTCTTTGGATGTCAGTTTTGAGGTCTTCCCAATGACGATAAGGTCCGGTTTCTCCGGAATATTTTTCGGGTCATAGCCCGTGGCGAAAGAAATGCCCTGCCGAGCAAGGTAGTCGCTTGCCGGCGGATAGGAATCGCTGTCGGAGCCGCTGACCTGCCAGCCGAGGTCCTTGAGAAGTTTCGCCGTCGCACTCATACCAAGGCCCGCAATGCCGATGAAGTGGGCACGTTTCATTATCCCTTATACTACACACAAGGGGGTCATGTGTCTAAAATCTCCCATGTGTGATTTTACTTTCGGAAAAAATAATTTTTGGCAATACAATACAAATTTAGAAATTCAATTTGCAATTTCTCTAACTCTTTGGTATAGAATGGCGGGACCAACCGAAACAGGAGCAGTGCCGTGAGCACAGAACCGGACGTTGGGAAGCTTCGTGACCTTTTTGCAAGCTTCCAGTGCCACGGTGTCGTGGCACTGATTGAGTATCTTGTCTCTCCGCAAGCAAAAGGGTTGAGGTGTATTGGGTCAAGCACCATCGGTCTGACCGAAATCATGAAAGAAATCTTCCTCACGGAAGAAGCCAGAATGGCGTCTGCGTGGTTTCGGACAAAGAGCTTGCACATCGGAAGCAACGACGGCTCAGTGACACCCCTGCAATGGCTCGAAAAGTTCGCGGAGGTGTTCGAGCATGTATCGGTTCCGGAACAGAAGCGGTTCGATGAGCTTTGTGGCGAATTCGCGCAAATCCCGCAACTGAAACTTGTTGGCGAAGTCGAGATTTGGAATCGAGGCCGAATCTTCAGGATTCCTGTCGAAGTCTACGATCGAAATATGTCAGACGCAGAGCTCGAATTGTATCGAGTGCCAAAGAGCAAACTCTTCGGCGACGAAGATGATTCATAGGTGCGACACAACGCGCCATTCGATGACCCAACGAAGCACTAATCCGATTCTTGAGCGACGCGACCACCCGGCCGCGTCGTCTTTTTTGAAAGAGC
>CAYHWH010000024.1:0-7547 GCA_964360325.1 uncultured Candidatus Saccharibacteria bacterium
ATTCGTATCACGGACATTGCGGACAGATTCTATTGCTTCCTGCGCCAAATAAAATGCGGTCACTTCACTTTTCGCGAAGACGGCTGAGTTGAGACTTTTTGCCGCAATGGTAAGAGGACCGGTGATAGACATTACCAGAACCGTAACCGCCAGAAGCGTCTCGATGAGCGTAAAACCGTTTTTTTCTTTTGCGGTAAAAAATTTTTTTCTCATATGTCCAAAAGACGCTGCGATACCATCGTCTCGATGTTAAACGGGGATCCGAGCGCCGGACCCGCCTGCGCGATTCCCTGCACCACGATAACCACCCGGGGCTGGTCATTGTCTCCGGATACGCGCTGTGCCGACGTGCCGATGGCGTAAAATTTCAGATTTTCCACGGTAACTTCGGGAGCGGTGAGCGCTATCCATGTCCCGCCGCTGTCGAGAGAGCGTTCAATCTGTTGTGCCGTTTGATTAAATCGATAGACGGTTCTGTTGCCCGAGAGTCCCGGGCTGCTTCCCGAAGGAAGAAACGCGAAGGAGGTATCGCCGGAGGAACAGTCTGCCGCGACGGAAAGGTTGCCGGCGCTGCCGCAGTGGTAGTACGAGCCGACGCGAATCGTGCGTGAAATCTGCTCCACGGCGGCGTTGAGATTATTCATGACCGACCGCATCCCTTGCGCTTTTTTATTGGCCGCAACCATAGAGAGAAGCGCTCCGATGCCGACCATCATCACAATGCTAAAGACGGCGACGGAAACGAGAAGCTCGACAAGCGTAAACCCCGAGTCCGGTCGGCTTTTTTTTCGGTCTGCTCTTGTATGTATGTTTGAAAAATACATGTTGGTGCTCGTATCCTCACTGGCCCGCCACTGAAATCTGCCCCGTCGTAAAAATATTGATGGAACGGGTATCTCCGCCGCGGGCTTGCAGAACGAGCCTTACCGAATCATACGCGACGCCGCCGCTGCTCATAAACGTATCCGGATTGGGCCGTTCAAAGGCAACCGCAAGCGACGAAAGGTCGCACGTTTCCGTCCCGCTCCGGCTACCGCAGAGCGTTGCGATTTTGTAATTATTGCGCAGTATGATTGATTGTTCTATGGCATCCGGCGGGTTCTGGTAGAGGTGATCGCGATCGATATCGACAAAGAGCGTGTACTGGCTCGGCGTATTCGCGCTGAAATAGACTCCATACCCCACCGAAAACGTGCTTGAAATACCGCTCCCTGTAAATTCCCTGACAGAAAGACCGTATACCTGAGCCTGCCGAATGGAAAAGGAAATGTCGTAGGCCGTATCGGAGAGGAGGATGGTGTTGTTGAACTGAGAATTTTTTGCAAGCGCCAGAGACGTGACGATGACGATAATCGCCACCACGACCAGCATTTCAATGAGGGTAAACCCGGCCGACAGCCGCTTGCGCGGGGCGCGCGCGCTTCCTGAAAAACCCCTGTTGTTTGCATTAGTACGGAACATGGGAGAGGAAAAGTATGATTGCCGACAAATCAAGATGAAGAAAAAACACCGCGAACAATCCGACAAGAAGAAAGGGCGCAAAGGGGAGCTCGCTCTTCATTGTAAAATGATTCGACTTCTGAAACAAACGCGAGGAACCGGAAAAACGCGGGGCGGCGTACGCCAGGAACCACGACCACAGAAGAAGAGCGAGGCCGACCGCCGCGCCGATCCAAAATGAAATAAGGAGCGCCGCGGCGCCGCGGGAAAATCCGAGCAGAAGGCCTATGCCGAGCATAAGCTTCGCGTCACCAAGCCCGAACCACGCGCCGCGGGAGAAGAGCCAGAGCAGAAAAAGCGGGAGGGCGAGAAGAGGTCCTGCGAGCCACTCGAAGAGCGGTGCAATTGAAAGAGCTGGCGGCGTAAAGGAAAAAATCAGAGGAATAGTTCCGAGTGCGATAAGCGGATACGAAAATCCGTCCGGGATAAGCATGTGGCGCATATCGTAGACAAGTATGAGAACGGAAAACGAGGCGACAAAAAGCCAAAAAATAGTCTCGGGAAGCGGCATGCCCATCGCATACACACCGAAGTAGAGGAGGCCGGTTAGAGCTTCGACGGCCGGGTACTGAAGAGAAATGCGGCTGTTGCAAGAACGACACTTGCCGGCCAAAAAGAGAAACGAGAGAAGCGGCACGAGATCGTAGGGGGGAAGGGTGGTGCCGCAGGAAAAACACGCGGAACGTCCGGAAAGCGTCCGGCCGCTCTGGTACCGATAGAGCACCACGTTAAAAAAACTCCCCATGATGAGGCCGAGCAGAAAGAAAAACACTCCGAGAAACAAATCCATACATAGAAAGTATACCATTTAGCCGCGAAGCGGAAACAACACCACAGCCCCGCCGTTCGGCGGGGCTGTGGTGTTCCGTATCGGAGAAAAACTGGAAAAAACTGGAGAGAAACTAGAGCGGCGTTGTGTCGTAACAACTTTCAGTTCCATTGCCGCCTCCCGTCTGAGTCGTGCCTGCGGTTGCGCTACAAACCGCTCCGCCTGCTTCCGCGCTTAATCCGGAGAAGTCCGAGTTCTGCGAGCCGGTGCAAATTGTTCCAACAGTTCCATCCGCGTCGCTGACGAGCGAGCTGCTTGTGATGTCCTCAAGAGATGCCCCCAAGTGATAAGATGTTCCGTTGGTCGCCGTACAGGTTCCAAGCGCCGCGAAGGTGTAGTTGGTTGCGGAGAGCGGGTCCGTCGGCAGTTTCGCTATGTACGTCGGCACGAGAGAAGAAAGCGCGAGAGGATACTTATTGTTAAACGCATCGTAGTAGACCGCGAGGGCAAGCTGCAGCTGCCCTATGTCGGAAATGCGCCGCGCGTCGCGGGCTTTCAAACGCGCCGTGTTGAGGGAAGCGAGAACCACCGAGGAAAGAATGCCGATAATCGCGATAACAACCAGAAGCTCAATAAGGGTGAAACCGCCGCTTTTGTTGCCGAGCACTTTGCGGTTATGTTTTGTAAACATTGCTATCATAGTATATGCGTTTATTTTATAATTCGACCGTTTTCTCCGCACGATTGGCGCGGGAGGTTTCTTACATGAATTGACCACCCCAGTATAGCGGAAAGGCGGAAAGATTGCCGACCCCCGTGTGGATAAACAATTGCCTCTTTATGCGCCGTATCCGAGGCATCTGGGGACTAAATGGAACCCGAAAGACTGTATATCGGGATGAGTACGGAGGCAAGCAGGATGCCGACGCCGACGGCAAGCGCGACAATCATCACCGGCTCGATGAGCGTGACAAGCACGTCAACCGTCCCGTCAACCTCGCGCTGGTAGAACTTCGCAAGGTTGTTCAAAAGGTTCCCTAAATCTCCCGTTTCCTCTCCTATCCTGAGCATCTGGATCACAATAGTCGGAAATTCAGCGTGCCTCGAAAACGCTTCCGAAACAGGACTTCCTCCGTTGACATCCTCAAGAATGTCCCGAAGCGCCTGCGCGTAGATATCGTTGCCGACCACCGCCGCGGTGATTTCGAGCGTGCGCACCATGGGAATGCCGCTTCCGAGCATGGCGTTCATGTTATCGGCGATACGGGAAAGGTAGAGTTTTTTATACAAATCGCCGACGTAGGGAACGGAAATACTGAGACGCGCAATCCACATTTTGCCTGCTTCCGTCAGAGAGAAACGCCAGAAGAAAAAACCGCCGATAATCAGAAGAATGAGGAGTAGAACGCCGTAGTCGAGCAAAAAATTTGAAAATCCGACGACAATTTTCGTATACACGGGCACCTGCTGGCCCGCTTCGGTGATGACGGCGCTTATTTTAGGGATAACGAGCGTGAGCATGAGAATCATCACGCCGACAAACGTGAGAATAACGAACGCGGGATAGATGAACGCGTTCCTCGTTTTCGAGAGAATGGCGTAGGAACGGTCAAGGTAGTCGGCAAGAAACTGGAACGTTTGGTCGAGCTTGCCCGCCTCCTCTCCGGCGCGGACCATATTGACGTAGAACTCGGAAAAAACCGCCGGGTGTTTCTCAAGCGCTTTTGAAATGGAACTTCCCGACTGCAAATCATCCCCGACCTCGGTGAGCGTTTTTTGAAGCGTTTGATTTTCCGATTCGCCCGAGAGGAGTCTGAAAATGCGCAGCGCTGAAACTTGCGCTTCAAAGAGCGAGGCGATTTGTCGCGAGAGAACAACCATTTCCCGCGATGAAACGGCTGAAAAAAACGTAAGCTGCTTCTCAAGAAAAGACCCTCCCTCCCCTTCTTCACCGATTGAAGAAATGACAAAGCCGCGGCGCTGAAGAGAGCTTATGGCAACTTCTTTATTGAGGGCTTCTATGTTTCCCTCAACAGTGCTTCCGCTCCGGTCTATGGTTGTGTAGTGAAAAAGCATACGTGGTTAGAGTAGCCGCTCAAGCGCTTTTGGATTCCATGAGCGAGAGTAGGCGTTTTCAATTGTGATTTCTCCGCGGCGCACAAGGTCGGCAAGAGAGCGATTCATGTCTACCATCCCGTCTTCGGAGCCGGTTTCAATGACCGTATTGATTTCGTGCGTGCGTTTCTCACGGATGAGGTTCGCGACGGCATTATTGTTGATGAGAAGCTCGTACGCCGGAATGAGCCCGCCCGAGACCCGCGGAACGAGGCGCTGGGAGAAAATCCCCGCGAGAGAGCTCGCGAGTTGAAAACGTATCTGGTCTTGCTGGGCCGCCGTGAACGAATCAATGATGCGGTCGATGGTTTGCGCCGCGTTGTTGGTGTGGAGCGTTGAAAAAACAAGGTGCCCCGTTTCGGCCGCGGTCACCGACGTTGAAATTGTTTCCGGTTCGCGCATCTCGCCTATCATGACCACATCGACGTCCTGCCTGAACACCGAGGTGAGCGCGGTACGAAAATCGTGCGTATCGATGCGCACTTCGCGCTGGTCAATGATGGATTTTTTTTCTTCGAAGAGATACTCGATGGGGTCCTCAATCGTAATGATGTGTTCCGCGCGTTCCCTGTTGATGAGTTCGATGAGCGAGGCGAGCGTCGTTGTTTTTCCCTGCCCCACCGGCCCCACGACGAGGAAAAAACCCTGCTGCCTCTGCGCAAAACTTTTCAACACGTCCGGAAGATTGAGCTCCTCAAGCGTTTTGATACTGCGGGGGATGAGACGAAGCGCGAACGCGACCGTGCCGAACGTGATGTAACCGTTTCCGCGAAAACGCGCCTTCGTGCCGTACGAGTACGAAAAATCCACTTCCTGCGACTCCTCAAACTTTTTTTTCTGCTCCGGAGAGAGAAGCTCCTCCATGAAGCCTCTGGTGTCTTCCCCTGAAAGAGCCTCGTGGTTCACCAGCGGCAGGAGTTCTCCGGAAACGCGAATCGTCGGACGATTTCCCGCGGAAAGGTGCAGGTCGGATGCCCCTTCTTTGATAACCGTTTCTATGAGGTCAACGAGTTCTTTTGTATATTCTTTCATAGGTCTGGCGTACGAGTACAAGTATCACACCTTCTCCTTAATAATAGCAAAGGCTCGCGAGAGCACCTCGGAGGGGATCGCGCTTGCTTTGACAATGTATCCGTCGGCGCCGAGGTCTTTCGCCCGTTTGAGGTCATTCTCCTGCCACTGGTTTGAGAGCGCTATTTTCACCATGGAAGGAGCGAGGTGTTCCTTCCTGATATTCTCCAAAAGCGCGAAGCCGTCGATGCCGGGCATAATGATGTCAAAAAGCAAGACATCGGGAAGAAGCCCCTCCCGCAGTTTGCGGAGCGCCTCGTCTCCGCTCTTGGCGATGTCAACGGTATTCCCTTTCTGTTTAAATTTCATTGCGTACATATCAAGAAGAAAAGCGTCGTCGTCGACAAGGAGCACATGGTAATTTTTCTTTTTCTCCATAGGAACAGTATAGCAAACTGCAAGCGTTCGCCCACTTCATCATGCTTCGCTTATCGGGAAATCCCCGCTCAGCGTATTTACCTCCTCGAACGGAATGAGTCCCTGCGCCGATTTAATAATGGCATCTTCTTTCATGGTGAGGAAGCCGTGCTCGCGCGCTTTCTTCTGAATTTCTTCCTCCGCGACCGTGCCGGAGAGAATGAGGTGCTCGATATCGTGGCCCATTTCAAGCACTTCAAACGCCGCCATGCGGCCCCGCGTGCCGTTGGGGCACTCGTTTGAAGGCTCCGCGGTGTGCAGATTTGTGAGGGGAGGCAGATTTTTTTTGAATGCGGCCGGAAGATCGTCGAATTGTTTCTCGAGCATCACCTTCATGCTCCCCTCCACCGAAATAGGCTTCCCCGTGCCGGGACAGAGCGTCCGCACCAAGCGTTGCGCGATGGCAAGAATCAGGGTCGGCGGAATGAGATACGGGTCGATGCCCATATCAAGGAGCCGCGGAATGACGCCGATGGCGTTGTTTGTGTGGATGGTTGAAAGAACGAGGTGCCCCGTGAGCGCCGCCTGCACGGCAAGCTGCGCGGTTTCTTTGTCGCGGATTTCTCCCACCATGATAATGTCCGGGTCCTGCCGCAACGTGGTGCGCAAACCCGTCGCAAATGTGTAGCCGATATCGGGACGCACTTGCGATTGGCTGACGCCGTCGATGGTGTACTCAATAGGATCTTCAAGCGAAAGGACGTTCTTGTGGTCGCGGTCCACTTCGTTCAGCATTGAGTAGAGCGTTGTTGTCTTGCCGCTTCCAGTCGGTCCCGAGAGAAGAATCATGCCGTAGGGACGCTTGATGGCCGCGCGGATAATCGAGAGATTTTGTTCCGAGAGTCCGAGCTTATCGAGCGGGCGCACGCCCTTGTCGGTATCGAGAATGCGCATTTCCATCTTCTCGCCGTAGTACGTCGGAAACGTGGAAACGCGAAAATCAACATTCACTCCCTCTATCTTCGCGCTGAAGCGCCCGTCCTGCGGCTTGCGCTTTTCGTCGAGCTTCATATTCGAAAGCACTTTGATGCGGGCGACCACCGCCTGATGCACCGAGGGCGGCAGGGTGATGCTGGTGGAGAGCACGCCATCGACACGGAACCGGACACGCGTCTTGTCCTCGCCGGGTTCTATGTGGATGTCGGAAGCATTCCCTTCCGTCGCATAGCGGAGAATCGTGGCGACAATTTTGGTAACCGGCGCGTCCTCGGTGATAATCGCTTCTCTGCCGGAACCCTGGGAAATAATTTCGTCGGACTTGGCGATATGTAAACTCTCTTCTCTTTTTTCAGCGACAAGTTCCGTTTCGAGCTCGGAGAGCGAACGATTTACTTCCCCGGAGAGTCCTTTGTACGCCGCCAAAATTCTTTTGAAATCATCTCCTGAGATGAGAAACACTTTGAACGGCATACCAAGCTTGGAAGCGATGAAATTGAGCGCGTCGCGCGCTTCAATATTGTCGGGATCGACGACGCCGACCTTGAGCACGCCCTCATCGACGCCAAGCGGCGCGAACTGGTAGTGCGCCGCGGATTCTTCCGGTATGTATTTCAGAATATCGAACGGAATTTTCTCATCCCCGATAGTTTTGGTTGGAATATTGAAATGTTCCCCTTTCGCGGCGAGGATGTCTTCCGGGCCGATGCCGGACTCAATAAGAATTTCTTCAACGCTT
>CAYHWH010000025.1:0-7018 GCA_964360325.1 uncultured Candidatus Saccharibacteria bacterium
AATTCGGCGGTGGCGCGTACCCGCTCATAACCCCCCAGAGTGCCAAATGTGTCACGGTTCGCGTAGGTGGTGGAACGATATTTAATTTTACCCTCTTTATCGGTATAGGAAACAAGTCCGCCGGAAAATACGACGATTGCGTCAGGGGTCCTTGTATGTTTCATTTCTTTGTTTCGCTCCATAAGCTTGGGTTCACGATTGTAGTATCTATGTTTTGAAAGGTGTCTGAAATCTCTTTGACACAGTCCGTACCGGCAGAGTGGAAGCGTGCTGTAATAGATAAAATTTCCTTGAGTTGTGAAAGTGTTTCAACGCCGAATACCACACTGTCCGCCCTAGAGTTGCACGCAAAGAGAAGCGCAGCCTCAAGACGCGACGTATTATGCCGCCGTGCAATATCTGCAAATTGCTTCACGTGCGGGCGCGCGCGGGCAAGATGCGGCGGAATTCGCTCCGGGTCCATGAGAAAGAGTCCCTGCAAAAATGGACTTCGCGCAAACACTATAATACCTTTATTCTTCGCAAGATCGAAAAAGTCGGTCTTGTCCAAACGCCGATCGAACGCATTGTACGGGGCCTGTATATAATCCACTCCGACTTCGACAGCACTCAACGCTTCGTCCTCGTTATAAATTGACACACCGATATTGTGTACCAGCCCGGCTGCTTTTATCTCGCGTAATCCAGCGATTACCGCGTCATTGTGCAGATACTGAGGGGTGTGCAGGAGGTATCCGTCGAGACTTTTTACCCCCAGACGTTTAAGAGATTTTTTTACTTCAGCTCGTACCGCATCTTGAGGTTTGACATCTTTAGTGTAGTCATTAAGAGCGTGCGGTTTCATTTTTGAAATAACCTTGACCTTGTGAGCAACTGCGCGAGTCTGTATCCACTCTCCGAGAATGTCTTCCGCCGTGCCATAGGCCCACGCGGCATCGAATGTGTCGATTCCTTCCGCCAATGCCGTATCTAAAATCAAGAATGCTTCCTCCCGACTCGGCTGTCCGGAGACATTGTTGAGCCCATAGTCCATCCCGAGTTGGACGACACCAAGTACTAATTTGGATTTAAGCATGATGTTTCTTGAATTCGTCATCTTCTTTGAGCGACTTATCAAGCCCTTCGTAACCGGTGCCATCTTTGTTTATCTCAAGAAGTTCCGGATGCCGTGCAAGTAACGCGAGGATATCGTCTTTGCTGAAACTCGGATTCGCAGGATAAAGCCGCTCAAACACTTCTGTCACAAACACAAAATCCGTGGGCGTATCTACCGACCAATGCATACTCGCATGGTCTGCCGTCCCGCTTCGCCAACTCTCGTCTATCTTAAAAAGCTCGGGGTGATTTTTTATATAGAGCGTTACATGTTCTCGCTCGGACGGGAGCGCGGCCTCGCGCCACGCGCGCTCCAAGGCGGCAAACGAAAATATTTCCGTATCCAAACCCTCCGGATAGTTTGCCGGGGTGCTTGCATAATCAAATCCTCTTTCAAAAAATCTGTCTGCCACTTCGTCTATAACTTTCGGGTCGATGAGCGGACAATCACCCGTGAGCCGCATGACAACATCAGCTCGCGCCTCCTTCGCGGTTTGATAAAAACGATCGAGGACGTCACGTTCGCTCCCGCGGAAGACGCCAACGCCCGCGCGAGTCGCAATCTGCGTCGTCATATCATCTTCTGGTTTTTCGGTCGTTGCGACGATTATCGCGTTGAGTTTCTTCGCACTCTTCACACGCTCGAGCATATGTACAAGAAGATATTTGCCAATTATTGGTTTAAAAATTTTGCCAGGGAGCCTGGTCGAGCCAGACCGCGCCTGTATAATCGCAACAACGCGCTTTGCCATATCAGTTGAGTCGCTCAAAGCCCGTATGGGCAATGGGACCGCGAAGTCTTTTGTGGATTGTCTCCGTTCTGATTGCTTCCGCAAGCACAGCAAAGACTTCATCCACGGCGTGCAGATATTTTTTAATGTGGACATCGGTGTGCGCACATGAAGCAAAAAACATGTTCGTTGCCAAAAATCCGCGGTCGAGCATCTCCTGTACGAAGAGCGTCTTGAGCGCCTGACTATCCTTGCCTGACTTAAAGATAAAATTACTTATGGGAATTACTCCGCCTACTGTTACCGCCAGACTGTGTTTCGCGGCAAGTCTTTCCCAACCAGCGCGTACCGCACCTCCTGTCTTTTTTATGCGTCTAGGAGCATTCACTCGCTTCATCTTCTTTATCGTCGCGAGCGCGGCGACAGGTCCGATACGCTCTGTCCAATACGTGCTTGATATGAAAGAATTTTGCGCCGCCTCCATTACTTTGCGTGTACCAATGATGGTTGCCATCGGATAACCGTTACTTATCGCCTTACTGAAAACCGCAATATCTGGATTAACTCCGTACATAAGATGCGCGCCGCCGTGCGTGAGCTTCCATCCCACAGTTATTTCATCAAAAATGAGTACGGCGCCAGTCTCGTTAGCAATGCGACGAACTTTTTTCAGAAAATTATCTCGCGGCTCAACTCCGTGTATCGGCTCCATAACGATAGCTGCCAAGTTTTTGCCCGCCTTTTTTACGATCGCTTCAAGCTCACCTACATTATTGTAATGGAACGGCAGTACCGTACCGCGCAAACCCTTGGGCACCCCGGCAGGCAGAAGCCCTGCAAGCAAATGTTCTTTGAGTCCGTCTTTGCGCGCGAGATTCGTCGCCAGATACCAGTCGTGCCAGCCGTGATAACCGCAAAAAGCGATGATATCCTTGTCGGTATGCGCGCGGGCAATACGTTCCGCGATAGCCATTGCTTCCCCACCGGTGCGCGCGTAGCGCACCATCTCGGCCCATGGATGAACTTTGCATAAGAGCTCTGCAAGCTCCACTTCTTCCGGTGCATTAAGGGTAGACATTGACCCGCTATCAATTGCTTTTTTAACCGCCATATTCACATCGGCATCGGCGTAACCGAGAATACAGCTCCCCACGCCCATGATGCCCATATCAAGATATTTTTTACCGTCCAAGTCCCACACGTACGCGCCCTTCGCTTTTGAATAATACGCCGGCCACTGCTCAGGCAGAAACATTTCCGCGCGTTTGGAGAGCAGCTGATTCCCGCCGGGAATAAGTTTTTTTGCTCTCTGCCATAGTTTTTGTCCGGTATTCTTTTTCATGCGTATCATGTATATCCAAACCCTGTTTTTTTCTGATAGAGAGTCGCGACCGCACGCATATTATCCGGTGTGCGCGCCGTTGCCAGTTTGTTGGTTTCATAATGATATACCAGCCGCTCCATCCTGCGGTAATTCCCCGTCGCCTCAAAAAGCGCACCGTAGTCCATCTTCCACGTAGAGACGCCTCCTTTTAGGTGATGGTATGGATTCCTGCGCGGCTTGTGGGGCAAAAAGTCGCTTACCAGAAGATAGCCACCCTCGGCCACTGTGCGATCTATCTCTGCTACCGAAGCAAGCAGTTTCTCCCGCGAGACCCAGTGCAACACAAAGACGACCAGCACCAAATCAAACACGTTTTTAACCGGCAGCGCGGAGGCCACCCCGCGAATAAGCGAGAGCTTGGGGAACGCCGTCTTCCCCGCCCGTACTGCCGTAGCAGAAGGCTCGACGCCAACGTAGGCCACGCGGGGAGCCCGCTTACGCAACATTTCGAGCCGCCAGCCATTGGATGTTCCAACCTCCAGTACACGTTTTAAAGAAAGCGGGTGGCGACGCAGAAGCATTACCGGTATGTCGTCGCGCCGCTTAGCTGGAGTAAGCACGTGGGCGTTGCGTTTGTACCACGCATCAGCTTCGCTTTTTAAAAATATCTTCTCCTCGTGCATATCAATTATGTGCAAGCGCCTTCTTGAGCGCCTCAACGACAAACCGCTGTTGACGCGGAGTTATGTTGGCAAACAAAGGGATAGAAATTGCGGTTGTATAAAACTCCTCGGCATTGGGGCAGCTCCCTTTTTTGTAACCTAGCTTCTCATAATACGGATGCGTGTGCACCGGAATGTGGTGAACCTGCACGCCGATGCCGTGTGCACGCAGATAGTCGAAGACGGCGCGGTGCTTCTTGGCGTCGACGCGTACCGGGTAGAGATGCCACGCGGACTGTAGCACGGCGTTATCTGGTGGTGGAAGCGTAAGTCCGGGAATATTTTTGAGTAGCTGGTTGTAGCGGCGGGCGGCGGCAATACGTTTTGAAGTAAAAGACTTTAGCCGTTTCAGCTGACTCTCGCCCAACGCAGCATTGATATCTGGCATTCGATAGTTGAACCCCAACACCCGCTGCTCCATATACCATACGCCTTTGCTTTTTTGTTTAAGGTAAGCCGAGTCTTTAGTAATACCATGAGTGCGAAAGAGTTTAACCAAACGTGCATACTCGTGATTATTAGTCATCACAGCCCCGCCCTCGCCCGTTGTGATTGATTTGACCGGATGGAAACTGTAGATACTCATGTCGGCAAAACTTCCCGCTGGCTTGCCACGATAGGTCGCTCCAAAACTCTGCGCCGCATCGGCGATGAACACCAGTTTGTACTTGCGCGCGAGCCTTTTAAATGCGGCAAGGTCGGCAGGGCGTCCAGCATAGTCAACCGACACGAGTGCCTTGGTCTTCTTGGTTATTTTCTTACACGCATCACCGACGCTCATATTCCCCGTTTTGGAATCCACATCGGCAAAAACGGGCTTCGCTCCAAGATACAAAGCTGCATTGCCAGTCGCGACAAAGGTAAGCGCGGGGACTACAACCTCATCGTTTTTTATAACCCCCGCGGCAAAGTATGCCGCGTGAAGTGCCGCTGTGCCGGAGTTGAGCGCAACGGCATATTTCGTTCCTGCCGCTTTTGCCAACGCCTTTTCAAACCGCTCAATAGCCGGACCTTGCGTGAGCCAACCCGAGCGCAGCGCTTTAACAACCGCTTTGATGTCGGCCTCGGAAATATCTTGCGTCGAATACGGAATCATGCCAGAAATTATACCATAATTACACAAAAGGTAAAATACCCGCGTAATGGTTCAATAGCTTGGAAACACTTGGGTCTCTAGAATATGAAAGATATGGCATATACAAAGAACCCGCACGTCCCTGCGGTACGCTGGGAAGCGATTAGGTTGGTGCGCGAGGGGTGGTCGAAGAGAGAAGCTGCCCGTCGCGTCGGATGGAGCCAGAGCGCCGTGTCGCAGTGGGTGCGCAAAGCGGGTCCCGGATGGTACGGCCCGTATCCGACACGTTCGTGCAAACCGAAGACGCACCCCCACTCCCTGTCGCGGAAAACGGTCGCGGCGATCATCGCCGAGCGCATCGGCCGTCGCCGCTGCGGCCAAGTCGTATACCGCGCGCTGAAGAAAAAAGGAATCGTCGTATCACTTTCGTCGGTACAGCGAACGTTGTCCCGCTGTCATCTCCTGAAGAAACGAAGTCCGTGGAAACGTCCGCACGACTTCACGCTTCGACCGCAGGCAACCCGTCCGGGGGCTCTCCTGCAATGCGATACGGTGCACTTCCTCCTGCCGGATGGTTCACGGCTGTACGTGTACACGCTCATCGACCTCTACTCGCGCTGGGCGTATGCGGAAGTCTCATTGAAGCTGCGGGCGTACAAGACCGCGTCGTTCATCGCCCGTGCACAGAAAAGAGCCCCGTTTGATTTTGAGATGATACAAACCGACCACGGTCCCGAGTTCTCGACGCGCTTCACGCACATCCTTGCACGAAAGAAACTCGCGCACCGGCACTCAAGGGTTCGCCAGTGCAACGACAACGCGCACATCGAGCGCTTCAACCGCACACTCCAAGACGAGTGTCTCACGGGTGTCGTTCGTTCAATCCCAACATTCAAGAAAGCGCTTGCCGCGTATCTTCCGTATTACAACGCTGAACGTATGCATATGGGTATCGACTTCAGAACGCCCGCTCAAATGCTCAAAGTGAGTACAAGCTCTTGATTACTTAACGATACCTCCGCGTCCTGCGTTGCCAGAGAATAGATTTTTAAAAACGTCGTACGCTAAATGACAGTCCGAATTGTGTCTATAATTTTTCCAAGTCCGGTGCTCCCTAAACCCTGATGACATGGTACAGGTACGCACTCCCTGAAATCCGGCTTGAGCATATTTCGATTAATATCAAAGTTGTATACCCCACTTTCTATACCACACCCTGAGAGCGCATGGGCAACCTTTCTATTCTTGGATTTTCCGAAAAAAAGCGGCGTAACCCACGGGCACACGTCACTGTCTGCAAGCAATTTCTTTTCTTCTTTTCCCCAGAACTCATTTCGCAAGGCATCAAAATTTTCTTTCCGTTTCTCGAGGGCGTCCGATGCAAGCTCTTTTGCGGCCACCTGCAGTGCATACGGCGGGCAATTAAAAACCCGATGATAGACGGCGTATGCGCGCTCAACCGTAATAGTGTTCTCTACGGTATTTTCCTTTTCTGCGCGCGCCATATGACTAAACACCTGCTTTTCAAGATTTACATCGCTTCTTTTTATCGCTTGTTTGGCAAAATTCAGAAGTGCAATGTTTTTTGAATAGAGAGCCCCACCGACAACGCTCGGAAAGAACTTAGAAAGGCTCCATGTGGAGACATCGCCAAATGTACCGGCGCGCGTTCCCTTATAAAAACTGGAAAAACTGTGCGCACAATCTTCCAGCACAAAAAGGTTGTGCCGTTTTGAAAACTCCAGAATTTTTTCCATCTTCTGAGGAAAACCCCACTGGTGATACACTAGGAGCCCTTTGACCCCATCGTTCATCGTGGTTGTCGGAAAACTGTAATTATGCATACTCATATAGACCCAATTTCCAAGCCAATGAGGAACAAGTACCTGACTGCTCTTGTTTTCGAGGATTTTTTCTGTCCGATAGTAGTCAAGCACAAGCGCAATAGCTGACTTTCCGGAAAAGGTAAAGACGGCGTGGGGATCGAGGCCACCCAGGATATCACCGGTCCGCTTCGGCAAATTTTTAACGGGAAATTTTTTGTAACTGGACTCTATCTTCATGGACGAAA
>CAYHWH010000026.1:0-6873 GCA_964360325.1 uncultured Candidatus Saccharibacteria bacterium
AATTTTGGTTCGAGTCCAAACCCGGCAGCACAGGGCAGAAATCGACAATAGGGGACTTTGAATCCCAGTATGAAGGTCCGACTCCTTCCCCCCCAGCCAAAATTCAGAATTCGTTTTTTCGCCCAAATTCAGAGCGTTGTAAAGGGCGGAGTCCGCAAGTAATTCTTCAATTCGGGCCGGGAAGGTGCATTTGAAAAAGATTGATTTTTGTATTTTTTTCAAGTAGAGTCCGGCTAGAACTGAACCCTGAAAAGAGAATCCCATGCCCAGAAACGCAGACGGCTGGATAAGCCAATATCAGCAGAAAGGCGCGCTTTGGATCCACGACGGTAACCCGAAGCGGCCGCACGCACTCCTCACTTCGGGGAAGCACTCAAACGGTTTCTTCAACAGCCGGTTGGTGATTCCCGATGAAGTGTTGCTACGCGATGCCGCTTTCGATCTTCTCGAACTGTTCTCCCAACAAGGCGGAGATGTTTCGAAAGTTCAGGGCGTCGTCGGACCGCAGACCGGAGCAACCAAGCTCGCCGAACTGGTGAGCGATCAGATCACCGTCTTTACCAGAGGCGAATGCTTCTGGGCATCGCCCGCAAAGAACGAAAGTGAAGGACAGAAGTCGATGGTTTTCAGCGATGAAGATTTCGGCCTTCTGCATGGACAATCGGTCCTGCTTTGCGAAGACGTGCTCACGACCGGTGGCAGCGTCGATCGCGCAGCAACCGCTGTCACCAATGCCGGCGGAATCGTTCTGCCGTTTCTTCTTGTTCTCGTGAACCGATCGAGTCTCACGGAAGCGAGCGGAAAGAAGATCGTCGCGCTCATCGATCGTTCCATGCCAATGTGGACGCCCGATGAATGCCCTCTCTGCAAAGACGGCTCCGAAGCCGTGCGTCCGAAAGACAACTGGGCTCGCCTCAATGCAACCTACTGAAGCTCCCAATGGCACAATAAGGGGAACGCCATGAAGACATTGACACCGGCGGAACGTCTGATCGTTGCCGCCGACTTCAAACCCGCAGCTCCCGACGGGAAGGATTGGGTGAGAGCCCAAGTCCTTAGACTGGCCGACAGCCTCAATGGAACCGGAGTCTACCTCAAGGTGAACTCCGCTCTGCGTGCCTGCGGTTACGACCTCATCCGCGAGATTCAATGTCGCGATCTCCGAGTCTTTGCGGACCTCAAACTCTTCGACATCGGGGAAACACTTTCTACCGATGGCGCGCTCTTGCGCGAAGCGAGACCGGAACTTCTGACAACGGTCTGTGCTGCGGGAGTTACTGCAATGCAGATGCTCAAAGCTGAACTGCCGGACACGGAAGTGCTCGGCGTTACGGTTCTCACGAGCCTCAAGGATGCCGACACGCAAGCGATGTTCACCTGTTCAACCGAGGAAGCCGTCATCCGGTTTGCTCAAGTCGCGGCGGACGCCAAGATCGATGGGCTCATTTCGTCTCCCCAAGAAGCCGAAGCGCTTCGGGCGAAGTTCGGAATGCTTCTGTCGCTTAACACCCCTGCAATCCGTCCGACGTGGGCAATCGTTCCGGGCGACGACCAGAATCCCGACCGCATCATGACTCCTGCCAAGGCCATCAAGGCGGGCGCGGACCGCATCGTCGTCGGCCGGCCAATCGTCAGAGCCGCGAATCCATACGATGCCGTGATGCGGACGATTGAAGAAATCGCGTCGGCGATGGCGTGACACGGGCATCAGGATTGTTTCTTCTCCGACGGCCCCCGCACCTAACCGGTGCGCGGGCTGTTTTTTTATTAGATAAACATAAAAAATACAACAGATCTTGCTATTTTGCCGATAAAAGCGCAGACTCATCGTACCTATGGCTGACTACAACAATCGCGGAGGCACTCGTTTCGACGGCAATCGCTTCAAGAAGCCGTCTTTCGGCAAGAAGAGCTGGGGCGGCGACAGGGGCGGCGACCGCCCGGTGACGCTCCACAAGGCGACTTGCGCGAAGTGCAACGCGGCGTGCGAAGTGCCGTTCCGACCCATCGCGGGAAAGCCGGTTTTCTGCAAGGACTGTTTCAATAGGGCTGGCGGGCGCGAAGGGGGAGAGCGAGGCGGGGACAGATTCCCGAAGAGGGATTTTTCCGCGCACAGCGCGCCGCGGCCGCGGTTTGAATCCGGTGCTGAAAACGGCGCGGCGGGCGGCGCGGTGCTGAAACAGCTGGAGGCGGTAAACGGAAAACTCGAACGGCTTATTCAGGCGGTGGAGATGCTCGCTTCGAAAAAAACTTTTGAAACGAAGAAGGAGTCCGGGGAAGCCTCTGCCGCGCCTAAAAAGGGCGTAAAGAAGAAGACGGCTAAGAAGTAACCAAAGAATGCTTCGCTGCGCCCCGATTGTCGCGGGGTATTCTTTTTGCAGCTACATTCGTGCAGCAACGTATGGCAAAAACAGAAACCATTGTCTCATTTGAAAAAGTGTCCTTCGAGCATGGACACACCAAACCTATTTTAAACGAGGTTGATTTTTCCGTGCGCCGCGGCATGAAGGTTGCGTTGATGGGTCAGAACGGCGCGGGGAAAAGCACGATGTTCCAGCTTATTACAAAAGCGCACATTCCGGAGTCGGGAAAAATACACATCATAGAAGGTTTTTCCATAGCGCTTTCCCGCCAGGTTATTCCTCGCGACGAGCTCTCGCTCACGGTGCGCGAATTTTTTCAAAAATGTTTTCCGCACAAAGTATACAATATCGATCCAAAAATCGACGAAGTGCTCGAAGTGGTGCACTTGAAAGGCCACGAGAAAGTGCACGACAGAGTTATGAAATCTTTCTCCGGCGGCCAGCTGGCGCGCCTCCTTCTCGCCTCGGCGTTGATTCAGAATCCGGACTTACTGCTTCTCGACGAGCCGACGAATAATTTGGACAAGGCGGGAATCGAGCACCTGACGAAATTTCTCGCCGACTACAAAAAGACGGTCATGGTTATTTCCCACGATGCGGATTTTCTCAACGCGTTTACCCGGGGAGTGCTGTATCTTGACCTCCACACCAAGAAAATCGAGCAGTACGCCGGCAACTACAAAGACGTGGTTGCGGACATAGCCGTCCGCATTGAAAAAGAAAACAGGAAGAATGCCCAGCTTGCGAAAGAAATTCAGGAAAACAAGGACAAATCAAACTTTTTTGCGAAGAAGGGCGGCCAGATGCGCCTCGTCGCGAAGCGCATGAAAGAAAAAGCCGAGGCGCTTGAAGAAGAAATAGTGGATGTGCGCAAGGAAGACAAAACCATACGCCCATTTGCCATTTCTCATCAGCCGGAGCTTGTCGGCGAGATACTCCGCATCACCGCTTTTTCGACGATGAAAAACCATAAGGTTGTCAGCCATACAGCCGATATCTCCTTGGGTAAGAACCGGCACCTTCTGTTGTCGGGAGCAAACGGCATCGGGAAAAGCACGCTCCTTGAGACGATAGCTTCGGGAAAAGCGAAGGGAATTGCCATTGGAGACGGCGTGCGCGTTGGCTACTACCGCCAGGATTTTTCGACGCTCAATTTTGAAGACACCGTCCACGACTCGCTCATGGAGGTCATGGACAGGCAGATAGAAGAAAATCTCAGAAGCGTTGCGGCGGGGTTTCTGATACAGGGCGATATGATACACGCAAAAATAGGCAGCCTGTCGGAAGGGCAGAAAGGCTTGGTCGCGTTTGCGCGTCTCGTGCTCCAGAAGCCCGGGTTGCTTATTCTCGACGAGCCGACAAACCACATTAATTTCCGGCACATTCCGGTCATCGCCGCCGCGCTCAACGCGTACCAAGGAGCCATGGTTCTCGTTTCCCACGTGCCGGAATTCGTGGGCCAGGTTCGCATCGACGAAGTGTTGGATTTGGAGAAATAAACACTTCTCCGTTTCGCCTCTTTCCCTTTTTCCGTTCTTCCTATTGCGGTTTTTCCCAAACGAATCTAGTACGGTATTTTGCAAAAGACTAGAATACTTGCGTCCGGTTGTGTATACTAAAACGCATGGCACTCAGGTATCGAAAATTGGAGCAAGTGGTTAAAGGTTACGCCAATCACAGCAGGCTCCAGATCATGGATTTGCTCAAGCGCGAGCCGGAGCTTTCCGTCGACGAAATAGCCGATGCGTTGCGCATGGGATACATGAATGCGTCGGACCATGTACGGAAACTTGCGATGGCCGGATTGGTGATGAAGCGCAACGACGGAAACTGCGTCAGACACAAACTCACTCCGCGCGCCGAGGCTATTCTAGTATTTTGCAAAAAACTAGAATGAAAATGTCTACGGGAGCAAATGCGGGGGCGAATGTCGTGTGGGATGTTGTGGTCGTCGGCGGCGGAGCCTCCGGCCTCATGGCGGCTGGGCGGGCGGCGGAGCGCGGCAAGCGGGTACTTTTGCTTGAGAAGAACAGAAAACTGGGGGAGAAGCTTAAAATATCGGGAGGTGGCCGCTGTAACATCACCAACGCCGAGCTTGACCCGCACGTCCTGCTTCGCGCCTATGGAAAAGCGGAGCAATTTTTATACTCTCTGTTTTCGCAGTTTGGCGTGAAAGAAACTTTTTCTTTTTTTGAATCGCGGGGACTGCCGCTCGTGGTGCAGGCGCGGAAGCGCGCGTTTCCGAATACGGGAAAAGCAAAAGATGTTTTGGGCGTGCTTGAAAAGTATGTCCGCGATGAAGGAGTTGTCGTCCGTCTTGCCTCCGCGGTGATGCGTGTCCATGGAACCAAGGACGGAATCACCGGCGTGTCCTCCGGCAAAGAAATCTACCGCGCCAACGAGTATATTTTTTCCACCGGAAGCGTTTCTCATCCGGAGACCGGTTCGACCGGTGACGGATTCAAATGGCTCAAAGAACTCGGGCACACCGTACTTCCTCCCACGCCGACCATTGTGCCGCTTTCGGTCAAAGAAGACTGGAGCAAGAAGCTCGCCGGGGTGTCGCTTTCGTTCATGAAAATCACGTTCTTTGCGGAAGGCAGTTTATCCGACGGCGCTCCAAGCAAAAGAAAAAAACAGTTTTCTGAGACGGGGAAAGTGCTGTTTACGCACTTCGGTCTTTCAGGACCCCTTATCCTCAACAGCGCGCATAAAGTTGCCGACCTTCTCCACAGCGGACAGGTCACGGCGGCCATCGATGCCTATCCGCACACCGATCTTGGCGCGCTTGACCGCAGGATTGTCGCGGTTTTCGACAAACACAAAAATAAAACGCTCAAGAATGTCATTAAAGAGTTCGTGCCTGATGGAATGAGCAAGGGAATAGAAATGCTTCTTGCGGAGAGCATTGATGTTACAAAAAAAGTTCATTCCATCAGCAAAGAAGAACGAAAACACATCCTCCATACACTCAAGGCGCTTCCGCTAACTATTACGGGACTCATGGGGTTTGACCGTGCGGTGGTTGCGGATGGCGGGGTGGCGCTTTCTGAAATTGACATGCGAACGATGCGCTCGAAAAAGATTCCGAATTTATTCATAACGGGAGATTTGCTCCACATCAACAGGCCGTCGGGCGGTTTCTCGCTCCAGCTTTGCTGGTCTTCAGGGTATGTGGCGGGAAATCATATTTGCGAGTAGAATGAATTGTCTCTGTGTAGAGAACGGCATATGCGAAAAAAAATAAAAAAAATATTGGTGCAGACAGCAGGAGGAGTTTTTGTTCTCCTGGGGCTTCTTGGGTTTTTCCTGCCTTTTTTACAAGGATTTCTTTTTCTCGCCATCGGCATCGTTCTTCTTTCCATTTCTTCTGCCGGTTTTCGCGCATGGGTTGAAACGCATACCAGACGTTACCCGAAATTTCACGCATTCGTGAAACGCGCTGAAAGTTGGGTGGAAAACATCATCGGGCCCGTGGAAAGTTGAATCTGTCGCCTCATTTTGATAAAATAAGAGGTGCGTTCTTATACTATGGAAGCGATGCAAGAAACCTCCTTAGACGCATGGATTGACAACGTACCCCGTTCGCGGATGGTGTATCCGGAATCGCTGTATGATCGCGCCAAATATTTTTTTTGGCGTCTTTACACTCCATGCCATCCGTTCATTCGGGACACCGTGGTCAGTCTGCGAATAATGCGACATGCGGGGCGGCAGAAATTTCTGCTGGGGGTGGTCCATCCAGACCGTTCTATTGAGGAATTTGTTTCTTTTTTGGTACAGCGCGGTTTCGGAAATCATTTCGTCGCGTGGCTGGACGACGGCGAGCTTGTCAGCTTGCGCCGCGTGGAAAATTTTGCGTACCAATACCACATCCGTATTTTTGAAGACAGGGAAGTGCGCGGCCACTATGAGTACACGCCGGAGTATCGCCCTCTTTCGCATTTGCGACAAGTTGGTTTCATGGATCGCAATAATGAATTTATAAAACTTTTGGGCGACTGGATTGTTGTCGCGGAGGCTGAAGAGAAAATCCGATAGGGTACGTTCAGCAGTATCGCAGTTTTTCACAGAAATAATTTTGCGCGGAACGCGTGTGTGCTATACTTGCGGCGATATGAGCGTTCGTTGGAATGAATACACGTGGTACTCGCGTCTTGGCGCCCTCATTCTCTTTATTGGGGTAATTCCCACGCTCTCTTTTTATCTTGGTACAAAGTATCAGGAAACGAAAAGAGTTCTCTCCGAATCATCTTCCTTATTGACGTTTGTTTCAATACAGGCCGATACCAAGAGAAATTGGGAAACGTATACAAACACAATCTACAATTTTACCGTAAGACATCCGTCATCGCTTTCCGCAACGACGACGTTTGCGACCTTCTACCACCTTGGTAATTTCTGGCAAGCGAACGCGGGAGCTACAAGCAAAGGGATTCCTGTTGTGAGCATTCCGGTCATTCATCTTGAAAATGAAACGGCCTATCCTCGCTACTTTGGCGCGGAGTTG
>CAYHWH010000027.1:0-6593 GCA_964360325.1 uncultured Candidatus Saccharibacteria bacterium
TCCAGCCCATCTGGAGCGCGTGTTGGTAGAGAGCGATTATTCCTCCGAAAATCGACAAGAGTATGATGTACGGCGCAATGTTGTAGTCGCGTTTCCATGCGGCGTAGGCAAGTAGAAGTACTTGCGGGTAGAGAAAAACCCGCTGGAGCCAGCAGAGCCCGCACGGCGGATATCCGATAACCTCGGAGTAATAGAGGGAAAGCGCGGTGCCAGCAAGCACGATAAGAAACGCGAGAAAAAGTCCGTACCGACGGAGAAAATTTCCGATGCGCGTTCCTATGGTTCCTTCGGTTCGCTCACGGAAGAAAAGAATAAGAAGTCCGATTGAGAAAAACTGGAGCAGTATCACCCCCAGCGCGAGAAGCATATTTAAAAGCGAGGTCGGAATCAGCATGGTCGCTACTGCGGCAGTTGGCAGCCGGATTTTTCAGCAAGCGCCTCGAACGAAAGCACGCCTTTCTGCATGGAACCGTCGGCGAAAGACCACGTCGGGTACGTATCGATATTTTTTTCAACGCAGAGCGGAATCTGTCCTTGGCCATTCGGGGTAGAACATTCCACGTATGGCAACGCTTTCGCCGCCGAGCCAAACATTTTCTTTTGTTCCACGCAGTGCGGGCACCAAAACGCGCCGTAGAAAAGCACCCCTCTCTCTTTCAAACACGACGCAAACGGCGTGTACGCATTGGGAATCTGAGTTTGAAACGCCCACATACCGATAAGGAGTACGGCAACCAGAACCGCGGCCGCGACCCAGAGATTTTTTTTAAGATAATTCATGGCAAACGAATATGGAAACAAGTTAAAGCGCGGATGCAGTACGTATGTTCCGTAAACTAAAACTCCTCTCCAGTATACCCTGAGATTCTTTCTGCACATAATAACCAAAAACACAGTCCCCACATACTGTGCTATAGCACAACATGTGGGGACTATGTGTAAGTGCCGAGGAAAACCGGAGAAGGAGAAATCGGAGAAATTAAACTCTCTTTTTCTCAAGCACCTTTCCTATACAGCGAATGCAGACATCCTGCGCTTTGCGCGTTTTGATGTACTTGCCCGAGCAGGAAAAACAAACCAGAATTTCGGTTTTGGTCGTTTTTTCAATCCATTTTCCGCCGATCTGGAACGTTTTGCGCGCTCCGTACTTCATCGGCGAGGAAGAACTCTGTTTGTGTTCGAAAGGGTTCATAGCGGTTTGAAACATTTTTTAGTCGACGAAGGTCAGCGCTGTTCCGCTTTTATCTCCCCGGCCCGTCCGTCCGATGCGGTGAACGTAGTCATCGTAGGTGGTCGGCAGGTCGTAGTTAATGACGTGAGACACGTTGTCAATGTCAAGCCCGCGCGCCGCGACGTCGGTGGCGACGAGGATCTGCACGTGATTCTCTTTGAAGGATTTCAGGGCGCGCTGGCGTTTCGAATGATTCTTATCACCGTGAATGGAGTCGGTTTTAAACCCGCGCTCCGCAAGCGTGTTCGAAAGTTTTTCGACGCCGTGCTTGGTGCGTCCGAAGATGAGCACCTTTTTGAATTCCGGTTTAGCGAGCAGGTCGTGCAGGACATCAATTTTGACGCCTCCGCCGGTGCGCACCACATCCTGCTCGACGTTCTCGGCGGTATCGCGCGTCTTCACCGAAATGCGCACGGGCGTGCGGAGAAAATTCGCGATGAGAGCCTCTATCTCGCGGGAGAGCGTCGCCGAGAAAAAGAGCGTGTGGCGCTGTGCAGGCATCTTCGCCATCAGGAATTTCATATCGTCGATGAATCCCATGTCGAGCATGCGGTCCGCCTCGTCGAGCACGATGGTGCTGAAGCGGGAGAGGTCGATATAGCGCCGTTCAATGAGGTCTTTGATGCGGCCCGGCGTGCCGATGACGAAATTGTGCTGGCGGCGGAGCTGTGAAATCTGCTTCCCGATGGGCGCGCCGCCAACCGTGCAGACGGAAAAAATCGGAAGGTGCTTCGTGAAATGCTGAAGCTCGGCGTCTATCTGGATGGCGAGCTCGCGAGTGGGCGCGACGATGAGCACATTATCGTTTCGCTGTGCGAGCACCTTGTTGATGAGCGGAATGAGAAATGCGCCGGTCTTTCCCGTACCGGTGTTCGCGATACCCACGATGTCGGAACCTAGAAGGGCGTGCGGAATGGCCTTGTCTTGAATCGGCGTCGGCGTGGTGTAGCCGCGCGCGGAAATATTCGCTTTCAGGCGCTCGTCGATTTTAAAATCGGCAAAAGTATTTTTTGGCGCTTCTTCAACCTGTTCGGCCTGCGTAACCGCTTTTTTAATGAAGCGCGAGACGTCAATGCGCTGGCCGCCGTGCGGACGGGCATGGTAGCTACGATGAGGACGCGGCGAATACCCTCTTTTAAAAGAGGGTCGTGCATGGAACGAGGAACGTGCGGTTTTGTTATACATTACGATATTCCCCCGGGCATACAGCCCAAG
Organism: uncultured Candidatus Saccharibacteria bacterium; assembly: GCA_964360325.1. Taxonomy (GTDB): domain Bacteria; phylum Patescibacteriota; class Minisyncoccia; order Phycocordibacterales; family SBAW01; genus CAYHWH01. The sequence continues at coordinate 2,447 of CAYHWH010000027.1, forward strand.
GTTCTGCCATCGCGCGGAGGCAGCGGACTTCAGTCCGTAGAAAAAATAAAGCGCGCCTAGTCCCTTTAGTTTGAAAGACGAGGCGCCTTTACCGGTTTCTCGGGAATATGTCCCGGAAACAAACCACTGAGAATAGTACCGCTATAGTATACCCTTTTTCTATTTTTGTCAACCCCCGTAATGGTTCACTAGCTTGGAACCGCCCCCTGCCGCACCCTCGATGCCCTCCGAGACGGCGGTGGTGTACGATACCCGTACACCAACTTTCACGAAAATTGGTGTACGGGTATACTGAAACCTACATGAGAAAACACCTCAACAGCTTCCGCTGTGCGCTCGCGGGACTTAAAATCGCATGGAAAGAAGAGCGAAACTTCCGGGTGCAGGTTATCTTCGCCGTTCTTGCCTTTCTCTTAGCATCTCTCCTTCACCTTCCGGCGCTTGTGCGCGCGCTTATCGTTCTTGTTGTTGCCTGTGTTCTTGCCGCGGAGGCATTTAATACCGCGCTTGAAGAATTGTGCGATAAATTCTCCGGCTCGCACGACCCGCACATCGCGAAAATCAAAGACCTCTCCGCCGCGGCCGTTCTCATCATGTCATTCGGCGCGCTTCTCATCGGCATCATCATATTCGGCCCTTACTTCCGATTCTAAATACCCCGAACTTGGGCGAGGTGAAAAAAACAAACCGGTAACGCGAGTGCGTTACTCCGCGAAGGGCTTCACCGCGGAATCTTCAGGGCGCATAAACGGCGAAGCGCGGAGGGGAACTTCCGAATGCAGACTGTTTTCGTCAAATTTCTCTTGAGGAACAACATTGAAAGGGCGGCGTAACTCCACCGGCATTTCTCTATCCGAAGACTGCGCGTCTGCTGCTCCGGCATCAAAGCGCGCATCATCGCCTTTCTTTCTCATATTTTGAAATTCCGGGTTGATTTGTTGGGAACATTCCGCGATCGCCTGTCCGAATTCTCCCTGCGCTGCTCCTCCCTGGCGTTCCATTTTTTGCACCGCGTCGCTCCCGAATTTTTCCATAAGGCATCCGCGCACTTGCGGCGGAATGCCGTGCGGCCCTTCACTGGAATCGCCCGTCGGCCGTGGTGAAGCCGCACGTGGGTCCTGACCTCTTCGAACATCATTGAAGTCGCGGCCTTCTCCTTGGGCACCTTGCGGCCTTCCAAACGGCAGGCCGTTTTCTCCCCGCCCGTTTTTTCCTTCCCGCTCTCTTTCCTCCCGCTGTACGGACAAGAATGTATCAAAACAGCCCCTCATTTTTTCGCCAATGCTTGAATCAGGCCTTGTACTACCGGAGAGAACCGCGTCGAGCCGGTCTCCGCCGATTGCCTCTATGATGCATTGCTGCACGCCGGCAGGCGCTCGGCTGAGATTTTCTTTGAGCCTGTTCATTCCTTCTTGCATCCTTTCTTCCTGTTCAGGCGTTACCAATCCGTTTTCTTTTCCAAACCGGAAGCACTCATCGCCGTGCTCCTCGCAGTACGTTTCGCATTCGTCTTTTCCCCGACAGCCGCCGGGGCCTTTGCCGCCGGTTTTCTTGATCACATCGGCCTCCTGTGCGGAAATAAAACCGCTCTTCACGCCGAAGTCTACGCATTTTTGAAGCGTGTCGTCGTCTTCCGGGTTTTCGCACCGCGCAAACTCTTTGGGCGATTTGAATGGGGCGCTGCCGTCCGCAATCACCTGAAATACTTTTTCCGCTTTTACTTCGTCAAAATGAGGAGGAAGAATACCTGCGGTTTTTGCGAACATGAAGCACTCCCGCGCCGTAGCAAGCGACGACGGATTCTCGCACACTTCTTTGCACGATGACGCATCCGCGCAACCCGCCGGGAGTTTCGCTCCGCTTGCAAGGGCCGCCGCCACCCTCTCCGCTTTGGAAAGCTCCTCTCCTTTTAGAAATCCGTGCTTTTTTCCGTACGCAACACACTCTTTGATATTCGCGCTCTGGTCGCAGTAGGCTTTGCATGAAGCTTGAGGATCACCACTTCCCGAGGCACAGCCGCCGGGGCCGCCGTCTTCTTGAGTCGCTTTCGTCTTCTCGCTCTCGTTGGAATGCGGAAGACCGTTTGCTTCCGCGAACGCCTCGCAGACATCGTGGTTTGCGGAGTCTGCGCAGTACGCGCGGCATGCCGCTTGGTCGGCGCAATTGCCAAGTTCTTGTATGGGAAAAGTTACCGAAGGAGCGGCAAATGCGATCTGGATGAGAAGCAGAGACGCGGCGACCGCCGAAACGACGGAAATACTATTCGAAAGGATTTTTGTATGCATTCGTATTAAATGGATTAGCCGTTTCAACCGGATTAACCGCCGGCGTTGCCTCTTTCAAAGGGTCTGCTGTTGCGGGAACTGCGGCTGTGGTTATGTCGGTGAGAGAAGCACTGAGGTTCTCCACCGTTTTCACATCCTGTGATTTCTTCGGATAAAGAAAAAGCAAAGCGAAGCCGACGACGATAACGACTCCGACTGCAACAAGCCCTATGAGCGCATTTTTCTGCATAAGCGTATTGTAGCCCAAAAACGTTTGGCAACAATACTTTTATCCACAGCAGACAGGGATGATTCTATAGCTTCTCTTTGAGCTCTAAACTCCGCTCTATCATCCTCTCCCCTATCTTGCCCCAATTAAAATAATTTTTGTATTCCGCAGGCTCAATGAGTTTTATTTTCGTCACGCCGCCCGCGGGGTCCTCGATGAAAGGTCCGAACGGGCGGACGTCGCAGACATAACGAAGTTGATACACAAATGTGCCGTCGCGCGTATCGGTCATTTTTTGGTACCCCAACGGAAGGCACACCAGTATTTCCCTGTTTGTTTCTTCTTGCACCTCACGTCTCAGCGTTTCCTCAAATGTTTCGCCCGATTCAACGGTACCGCCGACGAGGCCCCAGTCTTTTTTGTTGCCGCCGAAGCCGATGAGGAGTTTGTCTCCCTCAAAACACACACCATACACTTGCGCGCATTTTTCGTACGGAAGAGAATCGAAAGAGTCAGCATCCTCGTACTCAAAAATGTACGGAACGCCGCTTCTTCCTGTGTAGCGTTCAGTGATATTCATGCAAAACACTTGCGCCAACGGGTGTTTAGTACGTTTCGTCCGCTTTCTCTTTCAGGTACGTGATGAACTGGTTGGAGAAGTGCAGAAGCGACTTGAAAGGAATTTCAATGAGGAAATCCATAATGAACACGAAGACGTTGATGGTTGAAAATGTCTGGCTCAGCCACCGTCCCGTGCGGATGACCGGCACCGAGAGCACGTTGATGATGGTTGAAAATGTCCCTTCGCGATCGACGACTTTCCAGCGCGCGGCGTTGTAGCGAATTCGAAACGCGAAGTAGTTGACGAGGGCAAAGAAAAGCATGAAGAGCACCATGCTCACGATATTGAATTCAAGCGCTTTCAAAATGACGACAATTCCGCCGAAGACCGCGCCGACGAGCGCCGCGTAGAGCACGGCGAACATGTATGGGTGCCGCGCGTACCCCGTGCGCAGTTTAATCGGACGGATTTTATCTTCGTAGAGAATCCCGTGAATGCCGGAAATGATTGCCTCGGTATTCGACTCATCGAGCCGCCCCACGCCTCTGGTGAGCGCGAACAAAAGAATCGGGTGGAACAGCACGTTCGTGGCGAGCGGCACGTAGTGGACGCCGCCGAGAAACGCTATTTCGTACGGCAATTCGAGCACGAACGCAAGAATAAGTTTCGTGCAGAAAAGGTAGACAATCGCGCGGATGCCGCTTGAGGTAACCCGCTCGTTTTCCTTTTTATACTTCTTTTCAAGAAACGCCCGTATGTACGTGTCCGTTTCCGCCGGATTGCTGAGAATGCGCTCGGATTCGAGTCCGTACTGCTGAACCAGCTCCCGAATAATGAGAAAGTAGACGGTTTCGTTTCTGACTTTCTGGGCAAGATGCCACTGTAGCTGATTATTAACACTCTCTTCTATCGCGCGAAGTATGCCAGGGAAGCGCCCGGCGATGTTTTTCATTTCCTCTTCGCTCGCGTTTTTCCATTCGGGAACGTAGAGGAGCCAGAGCGCGTAGGAAAGCATGTCGTTGTCCGAGCGCAAAAGCGCCCGGCGGCAGGCGCAGTAGAACTGAATGTCAACTTCTTTCTCGTCAACCCCGG
>CAYHWH010000028.1:0-6537 GCA_964360325.1 uncultured Candidatus Saccharibacteria bacterium
AAAGTAACGAGCCCCGTCGTGCTCTCGAACATACGCATCGTTGCTTCCGCACCGACCGAGGGCCGCGCGCAGGCCATACTCGCCGACATTGAAGCGTCGTTCAACCAATTCAAGGACACCAACGGCAATGCGCTTCGTTTCGAGCGCGTGCGCCGCGGTGCGCTCCGCCGGTTTTTGAAAAACTACTCGTTTCGGGCGTTCAGCGCCGAGCGGAGCATCCCGCTTTCCATACGAGAACTCACCACGGTGCTTCATTTCCCGCCGTCCGGCATAAAATCTTCTCCGGAATTCAAGCAGGCGAAAGCGGGGAGCGCGCCCGCGCCGATGAATCTTCCGCAGGAGGGCACGCTTCTGGGCATAAATTCCTTCCGCAACAAAGAGACGAAAGTGTACATGACCGACGAAGACCGCCTGCGCCATTTCTACGTCATCGGCCAGACCGGCACGGGGAAATCCGTCTTCCTGAAAAATCTCGTCATTCAGGACATACAGAAAGGCAACGGCGTTTGCATGATAGACCCGCACGGCGTCGATATCCTCGACGTGTTCGCCAATATTCCGAAAGAGCGTTGGGGAGACGTCATCTACTTCGACCCGGGCAACACGGCGCGCCCGATGGGGCTCAACATGCTCGAGTATGACCCGCGGTACCCGGAGATGAAGACGTTCGTCGTCAACGAAATGTTTTCCATTTTCCAAAAGCTCTACGGCAAAGTGCCGGAATCCATGGGGCCGATGTTTGAGCAGTACTTTAGGAACGCGACCATGCTCGTCATTGAAGATCCGGAAACGGGAAGCACGCTCCTCGATGTTTCGCGTGTCTTGGCCGACGCGTCGTTCCGCGAGCTGAAGCTCTCGCGGTGCAAAAACCCCATCATTACGCAGTTTTGGCGCGACATCGCCGAGAAGACCGGAGGGGAGCACGCGCTCGCCAACATGGTGCCGTGGATCACGAGCAAGTTCGACGTCTTCCTCGCGAACGATATCATGCGCCCGATTGTCGCTCAGCAGACCTCGGCCTTCAATTTCCGCGAGATCATGGACGGGAAGAAGATTCTCCTCGTAAACCTCGCGAAGGGGCGTCTCGGCGATATCAACTCAAACCTGCTCGGCCTCATTATCGTCGGAAAGTTTTTGATGGCGGCGCTCTCGCGCGTCGACGCAATCGGGACGAATTTTCCGCCCTTCTACCTCTACATCGACGAGTTTCAAAATACGACGACGCCGTCGATTGCAACCATCCTTTCGGAAGCGCGCAAGTACCGGCTCTCGCTCACCATTGCGCACCAGTTCATCAAACAGCTTACCGACGAAATTAAGGACGCGGTATTCGGCAATGTCGGGTCCATTGCCACGTTCCGCGTCGGCGCGGAGGACGCGGAGTACCTCAAGAGCCACTTTGAGCCCGTTTTTGCGCCGACCGACATTATGAATCTCGACAACTACAACGCGTACCTGCGCCTCCTCGTGAAGGGACAGCCGGCAAAACCATTCAACATCAAGACCTTGCCCGCGCCGAGCGGAGACCCGCGCATGGTTGACAAGCTCAAGGAACTTTCGTACCTTACGTACGGACGCCCCCGCGAAGAGGTTGAGGAGGAAATCATGGAACGGTACCGTTCTCCCGCCTTGTAGCCCGGATGGCGTTTCGCTCGCACGAGCATTTTTTGTATATGAAACGACCCCGTCAAAACCCAAAAGAAGAGCTTACGTTTATCATGATAAAGCCGGACGGCGTCCGGAAAGGACTCATCGGCGAAATCATAAAGCGTTTTGAACAGCGCGACATGAAAGTGGTCGCGCTCGATATGTTTCTTCCGGCGAGGCGGGAGATGGACAACCACTACCCGAAAGACAGGGCGTGGATAGAGCGGCTCGGCATCAAGACGAAAGAGACCTACGAAAAATACGGCTACGACCTCAAGCATGATTTCGGGACGGAAAATTTGTTTCAAATCGGCAAGGTGGTGCGCGGCTGGCTCGTCAACTTCATGATTTCAGGGCCGCTGGTCAAGATGGTGGTGCAGGGCGTGCACGCGGTTGACATGGTGCGCAAAATCATCGGCCCGACGCTTCCGTACCTCGCTCCCGTCGGAACGATTCGCGGCGACTATTCGGCCGACTCTCCTGTGCTTGCTAATTCGGAACATCGCGCCATTTACAATCTCGCTCACGCTTCGGAAACTCCGGAAGAAGCTCGCCACGAAATAAAGCTGTGGTTCAAAGGACAGAAGATTTTCTCCTACAAGCGGTTTGGGGTGGATGAGTAGGGTCACTCGTTCGATGTTTTGTTGAAGAAAATTATCCACCCGCACTCTCATTTGCCATTTATAATTTAGTGCTATACTTTCGGTAGGGTTACGTGGGGTATTGTCCCTTAAATTCATTGCAAGGGAGCTCTACATCGCGTGTCGCCTTGGCGATACTGCTGCGGGCACCCACTTGGAATCACCAGGACATGCTTCAGGTAGCCCTTTACAAAAATCCGCTTCGGGCGGATTTTTGCATGGTTCGCCGCATATCGGCGGGGTATACTGTACGTTCATGAATGTTTCCATAACTTTTTGCGGCGGAGCGGGGACCGTTACCGGCTCGAATTTTTTGGTGGAGGCCCTGCCTGCGCAAGCAGGGGACGGCAAGAAATTTCTTGTTGACTGCGGCATGGCGCAGGGCGGCTCGTTTGCCGAAGAATCGAATCGCGCGCCGTTTCTCTACGAGCCATCTTCCATCGAGCTCCTTATCGTAACTCATGCGCACATTGACCACGTCGGAAGAATCCCGCTCCTGGTCAAGAGAGGTTTCCGCGGAATCATATATTCGACGGACGCGACGAAAGAGCTTGCCCGCGAGCTTCTCATGGACGCGGTTTCCGTGATGCGGCAGGAGCATAGAGAGCGCGGTACGGCGGTTTTGTACGAAGAATCAGACGTCGAAAAGGCGCTTGTGAATTGGAAAACAATTCCGTACCACGCCGAACAGAAGATTCCCGGAGGACTTTCTTTTTCTTTTGATGTTTCGGGGCATATTCTCGGTTCTTCGCTCGTTCGCCTCAGGCCCTCGGGCGGCGGGAAGACGCTTATGTTCACGGGCGACCTCGGCAATCCCAAAAACCGCATTCTTCCTTCCGCCGAGGAACCGAAAGGTGTTTCGTATCTGGTAATGGAAAGCGTTTACGGGAATCGCAAGCACGAGGGTGGCGGGGAGCGCGCCGAAAAGCTCGAGTCAATCGCGCGGGAAACTATCCGGCGCGGTGGAGTGCTCCTCATCCCTGCGTTTGCCACCGAGCGGACGCAGGATTTGCTCTTTGACCTTCACGAACTCATGCGGACAAATCGCCTGCCGCGCGTTCCGGTTTTTGTGGATTCTCCTCTTGGGTCAAGCATTACCGCCATCTACCGAAATCATCCTGAACTCTACGAGCCGGAGCTTCAGGCGCGCGCAAACGCAGGCGAAAAAATCTTTGCATTTCCCGGACTTACCTTTACCGACACGCGCGAGGAATCCCGCAAGATAGATGCTGTTCGCGGCCCGAAAATCATTATCGCCGGCTCCGGTATGTCTCACGGCGGACGCGTGCTTGGCCACGAAGCGCGCTACTTGCCGATGAGCGCAACGACGCTTCTCATCGTGGGATATCAATCGGCGGGTTCGCTCGGCAGGCGTCTTGAAGAAGGAGCAAAGGAGGTGGAAATTGAGAAAAAGAAAGTGACCGTGCGCGCTTCCGTTGAGACCATTTTCGGTTACTCCGCGCACATGGACGGCGATGCACTGCTCTCGTTTGCGGAAGCGGGAGCCGAAACGATAAAGAAAATTTTTGTCGTGATGGGGGAGCCGTCCGCGTCGCTTTTTCTCGCCCAACGGCTCAACGGCTACGGGGGGCTCTACGCCGTCGTGCCGGAGCGGGGAGAGAAGGTTGAAGTAGATCTCTAACAAAAAACTCCGGTGAGTGCCGGAGTTTTTTGTTAGGAGACTTTCGCGAGAACTCGCTTGAATGTTTCCGGGTATGTACTTGCAAGCTCTGACAACATTTTGCGGTTCAGCTCAATCTTGCTCTTTTTGAGGGTGCCGATGAACTTGCTGTAGGAAAGGCCTTCTTTGTGAAGCGCGGCGCCGAGGCGCACATTCCACAGGCGTCGAAAATCGTTTTTCTTATCGCGCCGGTGGGCGAACGCGTACTTGCCCGCGTGCGCGAGCGCTTCGCGCGCCTGGCGCTCTTTCGTGGAACGCCCGAAGCGAAACCCCTTGACCTGTTTGAGGATATTGCGTCTTCTTTTCGCAGAATTGACTCCTCCTTTTACTCGCGCCATACAATTAAATAATGAAACGTGGTTAGTGGTGAATAAAAACCTAGTTGCTCGGAAGGAAGCGGCGGCGGTCGCGGTTGCTCATGACGAGGCCGACTTTGCGACGGCGCGCCATGCGGCCGGAGCTCGACTCCTTCGCGTTAAAATGATTCTGCCCCGGGCGTCGCGCGACGATTTTCCCGTTCTTGGTCAGGCGCAGTCTCTTGGTGAATGATTTATTCGTTTTCATATTCTTATTTTTTCCCGTGCGCTCTCTCAAGCGTCGTGGTGAGTCCTTTCGGACCTTTTTGGATTGATTCTGCTATTTTATACTCCGCGGGGATGAGCTTCAGGAACCGCTCCAGCCGCTCTTTCAGGAAGGCGAACTCCATGTACTTGTAGCGTCCCCAGAGAAAGAGGCCCACTTTGACGCGGTGTCCCTCGGTAAGCCAGCCCGCCGCCTTCTTTGCCTTGAGTTCAAGGTCGTGGTCGCCCGTGCCGATCTTAACCTGGACGCTCTTGGTTTCCGTAACGTGCACCTTTGCTTTCACCTCCCGTTGCTTCTTGTTTTCGACATACTGGTACTTGCCAAAATCCATTATTTTGGCAACCGGCGGAACCGCGGTAGGGGAAATCTCGATAAGGTCAAGCTCCGCCTCTTCGGCCCTGCGCAGAGCATCTCCGAGGGGTAGAACGCCCAAGTTAGCGCCGTCCTCGCCGATAACGCGGAGCTCTTTTGCGCGGATATTATGGTTGATGCGAACTTTCGGCTGCAAGAGGTCTATCGTTAGGTGACGCTTTCACTCTACCACGGGGGCTTTTTTTTTGCAATTTCCTGCCGGAGGCCGACGTTTTTTCCCCGAGAGGTTATCCCCATATTGCGCTCTCCCTGTGGGGTTGTATTATTGCCGTGTAATTTATCAGTAACGTCCTCCAATTAGTCGGCGCAGAGGCTTTTGCTCTTCGGCGGGCTGAGTAAGGGTAGAACGAGAAATGGAAGATCCTATACGGCGGGAGTACGAGGCGAAAGACGCCTGGGGACTCCACTCCGCAATCGACCTCCACGCGTGCAATGGAGACACTATCAAGGACGCGGAGCGCATCAAGCAGTTTGTCTTAGAATTGTGCGATAGAATCGGCATGAAGCGCTTCGGCGAGTGCACGGTTGTTAATTTCGGGGAAGATGAAAAAGTCGCGGGGTTCTCAATGATACAGCTCATTGAAACGTCGCTCATATCGGGGCATTTTGCGAATCTTACCAACAACGTGTACCTCGATGTGTTCTCGTGCAAGTACTACAATCCGAAAGTTGTCGAGAGTTTTGCCAAGGAATTTTTTGAAGCGAAAGACTCCACGGTGACGCACACATTGCGGAAGTAACACAGAAAACCGCCCCGCCTCAATGAGGCGGGGCGGTTTCGTTTTTTCTTATTTAACTGTTCAGGAGCCCTGATTTGTACCGTTCCGGGAAATGCGACGGAAGGGTAGCGAAGGAAACACCTTTTTTCTTCAGTTCCTCGGCGATGCCGTCCTGGTCGTATCCCAAAAAAACCATGTCCGGCTGATGCTCTTCAAGAACACCCCACGCGCCAAGCGTCGTGTCGCCGGAAACCACAAAAAATCGCGGATTGAAAGCCGCGACAGTCCCCGCCCTCTCTTTGAAATCGCGCTTCGGCGCACGTCCTTTGAGTTTCAGAACTGTCTCCGAAGGAGTGACGGCGACCACAAGCTCGTTGCAGTTTTTCGTCGCCTCGGAGAGAAAATGCTTGTGTCCTTCGTGGAGTCCGTCAAATACGCCGAACACCATTCCTTTTTTAGGCATACGCGAAAAATTCAGTTCTAGGATTCTTTTTCAGCGGCCATGAGCGCATGCTTGAGCTTTGAAACGGCGGCAACTTCTTCAGCACCCAAGCCCTGCTTTTCACCGATGATGTCGCACGGTTTTTCATCCGTGGGCCAACCCGCCGCGTCTAATGCCGCCAGCAGTTTCTCGTCTTTCATCAGCACACGCACCCTTTCCGCGGGTACTTGATTCGCCAGAATGCTAAAAGGTTTTTCTCCGCGCACAAACTGCTGGCGCGCACTTGTCATGGCTTCGGGATTATTTCTGAATGGATTTAGTTCTCCTCGCATGAACGGAGTATAGCACGGGAGATATCTAAAAGAGTTGCAGGAAAGTTTCCGGGCAAGTACTATGCGTTTAGGATACTTAAGATATGGCGCACCCGCGCCATTTGGACTTTCAACAGCAGAC
>CAYHWH010000029.1:0-2975 GCA_964360325.1 uncultured Candidatus Saccharibacteria bacterium
TTTTGGTCTGTCATGGTTTTACGCTGTCGCCTGTGTACGGCGCAGGGAAATTAGGATTAATTTATTTCTTGAGAAAAATGTTCCACACGCGGTCGGTTTCGATGTACCAGCGGTAGGCGCCGAGGAAACGTTCGGACGGCGTTGTAATTGTGCCGAGAGAAAGGCCTTTGAGCTTGTGCGGCACGAGGTACATGAAATCGGGCGAGTATGCGAAGATGGCAGGTACATCGGACGACACGATGTTTTGGAACTGCCGGTAGAGATCAACGCGTTTCTTCGGGTCCGACAGGGAGCGCATTTGTTCGAGGAGCTTGTCGGCCTTACTGTTGACGTACATTGCGATGTTGAGGCCCGGGTCGTTTCGCTGTGAAGAGTGCCAGAACGCATAGAGGTCGAGCTCTCGTCCCACGACTTCTCCGAAGAGGAGCGCGTCGTATTTTCTTGCTCTGATTACATTCTGGTTGAGGTCGCCCGGTTCGAAAATTTTCAAATCCACGCTTGCGCCGAGTTTTGTCCAAGTTTCTTTCATTAACTCCGCAGTGGAGCGCAGTTCCGGAACGTTCGCCGTTGATATAGAGAACTGAAGCGTTTGCGTTTTTTTCTTCTCTTTTTTTTCGAAGATGCCGTCGCTGTTTTGTTTCCAGCCGTTCTTTGTGAGTATGTTCTGCGCTGCGGCAATGTCGGCTTTCTGGCCCGTCGTTCCTTTTTCAAGAGGTATGATGCCGGGAGGAATTGGCCCGTCGATGACAGAGGCAAAACCGTGGAAAATCGAATTAACAATGTCCGCTTTGTCGAGAGATTCGGCAAGCGCTAAGCGCACTTCACGATTTGCAAACAGAGGCTGTTGGTTCTGATTGAAAAAGAGACCAAAAACTCTGGGCAGTGTTGCCCGTTCGACGGCGGTGTCGGAAAGTTTCAATCTTTTCAGATCCGAGGGAGAAACGCCGCCGATACTCTCAACGTCTCCTTGGCGATACGCGTCAAGAGCGTCTTGTTCGCTTTGGTAAAAATGAAGCGTGATGCGCGAGATGTACGCTTTTCCGAGAGCGTACGCGGAGAACGGAACGAGCGTGTAGGCGGTCGGGATTCCGGAAGCGTTTCGGCTGACGCTTTTTACTTTGTACGGGCCGGAGCCGACGGGCTCAATATTTGTTTTGCTGAACGGGAACTGGTCGTCGGTGACCGTTTCCCAAATGTGTTTCGGCAGAATGCCGATGGTCGTATTTTCAAGGAAAGGAGAATACTGCTGTTTGAGGGTGAACACGACGGTGCGCTCATCAATCTTTTGCACGTTTACGCCCTCCCAGTTTGCCCGCCGAGGGCTCTTAAGCCGCGGGTCTTGGGCTTTCTCTATGGTGAAGAAAACGTCATCGGCGGAGACGGGTGCGCCGTCTTGGAATGCCGCGTTTTGCCGCAGGCGGAACGTGTATGTAAGACCGTCGTTTGAGATATCGTAGCTCTCGGCGAGGTCGGGAATGAGCGTTCCTTGGGGTGTCGCGCGGAGAAGGCCGGAATACACAAGCATGGTAAGGTCGCGGTCGGCGTCGGTAATTGCAAGTAATGGATTCACGAAGCGAGGTGAACCGACGACTCCTTCACTGAGGGAGCCGCCGCGCGAAGGAACATCTACAATCGCGGCATTGTTTACTTGGAATAAAATTCCAAGCGTACTTAAGAAAAAGATACCGAGAAGAGCGTACACCGCGAGCTTCCCGGCCGGCGAGAAAGAGGAAAACACCGCTTCCACCCGGTCGGAACCGGGAATGCGGTATGCCTGTTTCAGGCGGGGAAGTATTTTGCGAAGAAACATTAACCTATCAGTATCCATGTCTTAAAAATAGCGAACTTAAACAGTATGGAGAGAAATTTCCCGAACCCGCGCCATGTTGCGGATTACAAGGAAAATTTTTTACCTCTTGCGTCGTGGCGGGAAGTCGGGTTCTGTTATCTGATAATAAGAGTAAGAAACGCACTTGCCGCAAAGAGGATAGCGATGATAATCGTTGCCTGAAAAAGAAAACGCTCTACGCCTCTGCGCGTATGGAACGCGGAACTGAAATTTTCACCGCCGCCAAAAGCTCCGCCGAGTCCCGCGCCTGTCTGTTGCAAAAGAATTGAGGCGATGAGGAGCACAGCGAGCACTATCTGGATGTACGGAAGAAACGGAACAAGAAATGCCATGTGTGTAGGGGGAGTATAGCAGAATTGTTTTTTCGCGCAAGTTAGTTGACATGCCTCGGCGGGTAACTATAATACAAATCCCTTGCGCCGGAGTGCGGCGCGTACGCGCTATTTTATCGTGAGTCCTTATTAGTTTTAAGTAACAAAACGATCTATGGCGAAAGAAGCTTCAAAAAAGAGTCAGCAGATTATACCTCTCGGCGATAGAGTGCTGGTCCGTCCGCTCACGCCCGAAGAGGCGGGGACGCGTTCTCCTTCGGGCATCATCATTCCGGAAACTATTGATAAGGAGAAGCCGGAGCAAGGGAAAGTAATAGCCGTCGGGCCGGGGAAAAGAGATGAACACGGCAAGCGAACGCCTCCCGACGTACAGGTGGGCGACCGCGTGATGTTCTCGAAGTACGGCTATGATGAGATAAAAATCGACGGTGTCGAGCATTACGTACTCTCCGAGAGCAGTATTCTAGCCGTCATTAAGAAGTAAATAAATACATGGCAAAAAAAATTATTTTCAACGAACAGGCGCGCCGCTCCCTTAAGGCCGGTGTCGACAAGGTGGCGGATACGGTCAAGGTAACGCTCGGCCCCCGCGGCCGCAACGTGGTTCTCGACAAAGGCTACGGTAGTCCCACCATCACGAACGACGGCGTTTCCATCGCGAAAGAAATCACTCTTCGCGACAAGTTTGAAAACATGGGCGCGGAAATCGCGAAAGAAGTCGCCACAAAAACCAACGACATCGCCGGCGACGGCACCACGACATCAGTTGTGCTGTTTGAGGCGCTCGTTGACGA
>CAYHWH010000029.1:2985-6488 GCA_964360325.1 uncultured Candidatus Saccharibacteria bacterium
ATGGGGCTCAACGCAATGGGAATCCGCTCCGGCATAGAATCCGCAACGGAGCGCGCCGTGGCGGCCTTGAAAGGCATTGCGACTCCCATCAAAAGCAAAGAAGAAATCCGCCAGGTTGCGGCTATTTCGGCGGAGTCCGATGAGCTTGGCCGGACTATCGCGGACACGATTGACAAGGTGGGCAAAGACGGCGTCGTGACGGTTGAGGAGTCGCAGTCCTTCACCATTGAATCGGAAGTTGTGAAAGGTTTGCAGTTTGACAAAGGGTACGCGTCTCCGTACATGATTACGAACCCCGAGCGCATGGAGGCGGAGTACCGCGACGCGCCGATTCTCGTTACCGACAAAAAAATTTCTTCCATCCAGGAAATTCTTCCGCTCCTTGAAAAAGTCGCGCAGAGCGGCAAAAAGGAACTCGTCATTATCGCGGAAGACATTGAGGGCGAAGCGCTCGCGACATTCGTCGTGAACAAACTGCGCGGCGCGTTCAGCGTACTCGGAGTGAAAGCTCCCGGCTACGGCGACCGCAAGAAAGAAATGCTCCAGGATATCGCCATTACCGTCGGGGCGGAAGTGATTTCCGACGAGGTTGGCGTCAAGTTTGACGGCGCGACGCTTGCCATGCTCGGCCGCGCGAACAAAGTTATTGCGACCAAAGACACGACGACCATTGTCGGCGGAAAGGGAAAGAAGGCCGACATAGACAACCGGGTATCGCAGTTGCGACGCCAGCTTGAAACTTCCGATTCAAAGTTTGACAAAGAAAAGCTTGAGGAACGTATCGCAAAACTCGCCGGCGGCGTCGCCGTCATCCGCGTAGGTGCCGCAACGGAAACGGAAATGAAGTATTTGAAGCTCAAAATTGAAGATGCAGTGAACGCCACGAAGGCGGCGATTGAAGAGGGTATTGTCCCGGGCGGCGGTACCGCGCTTTTGAAAGCGGCGCATAAGATTGCTGGCGCGTACGGGGAAGAGAGCAAGAAAATGAGTCCGGAAATGCGCGTCGGCTATGAAATTATTTTGAAGGCCCTTGAAATGCCCCTGAAGCAAATTGCGATGAACGCCGGCAAGGACGACGGTTCCGTTATCGTGGAAAAAGTGAAGCACGGGAAGGGAAACGCCGGCTACGATGCCAAGAATGACAAGCTCGTGGATAATATGCTTGAAGCGGGCATCATTGACCCGGTGAAGGTGACGCGCACGTGTCTGCAAAACGCCGCTTCCGCCGCGGCAATGCTTCTCACGACCGAAGCGGCTGTTGCTGAAGAACCAGAGGAAAAGAAGGAAGGGTCTGCCGGCATGGGTGGCATGGGTGGCGGGATGGGGGATATGGGGTATTAAAATTTTTTTCAGCAGTTTCCTCCGCTTCCCAAGTGGAGGTTCTTTTGCTATTCTGAGGTGGAGGGCGCAAGCATCCTTGTTGCGATAGCGCAAAGATGTTTCCATAGTAATTTCTTGACCTTCGTTAAAATTTCGAGGAACGGACTCGGCACCCCGTAGCAGCCGAATATAATAACGAGATTCTTGCGGACAAATTCCTTGGTGCACAGAGGAATTCCCGCATAGACTTGCCCGCGCTGAGGCGCGGGCTTTTTCTTGCAAAAAACACGGCATACTGGTACACTCTCCGTACCGCTTTCGAGCGGTTTTTTACAGCCATGCAAACTGCGGAACATACCGAAGAGAAAAAGAAGCGCGAAGCGATTATTGAGCGCATGTTCAATGTGGGCGCCCACTTCGGCTACAGCCGTTCCCGCCGCCATCCGTCGGTTCTGTCGTACCTCTTTGGAGCGAAGAACCGAGTTGAAATTTTTGACCTTGAAAAGACCGCGGAACTTTTTGATTCCGCGAAGGCGTTTTTCAAAAAACTCGGAAAGGAAGGGAAGAATGTGCTCTTTGTCGCCGGCAAGCACGAGGCGCGCCAAGCGATTCTTGAAGCGGCGGAAGAGCTTTCCATGCCTGCTGTCGCTGGACGCTGGGTCGGCGGGGTACTCACTAATTTTTCGGAAATAAAAAAACGAATTGAGCGGCTTGAGACGCTTGTCTCCCAGCGCGAGAAAGGCGAGCTTTCCCACTACACGAAGCTCGAACGTCTTCTCATTGACCGTGATATTGCCGCGCTCCACCAGAGGTTCGGCGGCCTGTTGCGCCTGAAGTCCATGCCCGGAGCGGTTTTTGTCGTCGACAGCAAGCGGGAGCACATCGTCTGCGCGGAAGCGAAGAAAATGCG
Source organism: uncultured Candidatus Saccharibacteria bacterium (assembly GCA_964360325.1). Lineage (GTDB taxonomy): Bacteria > Patescibacteriota > Minisyncoccia > Phycocordibacterales > SBAW01 > CAYHWH01. The sequence goes on from CAYHWH010000029.1 coordinate 5,216, forward strand.
CGTGCCGATTGTCGCGCTCATTAATTCCGATTGCAATATGAGGGAGGTTGAGTATCCCATTCTTGGCAACGATTCTTCCAACAACAGCATCCGCTTCTTTGTAAGCGAGCTGGTGAAGGCATACCAGGAGGGCGTTGCCGAAAGACCTGTCGCAGTTGCACTTCCCGCGACGGAAGAACCCGCGACGGTTTCCAAAGAAGCGTAATTTTTTCTCTTTAGCGGTTTCTTTTTTACCCAGATGGCTATAACCACGGAAGATATCAAGGAGCTCCGAGATGCAACCGGTGTTTCCATCATGCAGTGCCGAAAAGCGCTTGAGGAGGCGGAAGGAGATATGGGCAAAGCGGTCATTATCCTACGCAAGGCAAGCAGCTCTATTGCGGCAAAGAAAGCGGATAGGGAGCTGAATGCCGGAGCTGTCTCTGCGTACGTGCATAGCAACGGAACAGTCGGCGCCATGGTGACGCTTTCCTGCGAGACTGACTTTGTCTCGAAAAATCCTGAATTTGTCGCGCTTGCCCGCGACATCGCCATGCACATTGTCGCCTCCAATCCTCTCGTGGTGCGGAGCGAAGAGATGCCGAAAGACGTCATCGAGAAAGCAAAAGAAGTGTTCGCAAAAGAAGCGGAAGGGAAGCCCGCGGGAGTCCGTGATACAATAATTGCGGGAAAGCTGAAAGAGTATCTTTCGGAGAGAGTGCTCCTTGAGCAGGCGTTCATCAAGGATACGGACACCACGATTCGCGGCCTCATTGAATCGGCAACGCAGAAGTTCGGTGAAAAAATAGAGGTGCGCGAATTTTCACGGTTCTCGGTGCGTTAAGTTTCCCCTTCAGCAATCATGTTTGCCGTCACCACATTTGGCGTTTCGCTCGCGGCGCTCCTGGCGCTCTTTGTCTTTAAGGATTGGGAGCTTCGTCATAACGTCAAATTTTTCTCCGCATTGCGCGCAAACCTCAACGAATTTCTTGAAACGCGTGTCGTGCCGGCGCAAAAAAAACTGCCTGAAGCGGGAAAGCGCAACGCGCTCCTGTTCCTGTTTGAAACAAAAAAAAGATTTTTCACGTCGCTGTTCCATCTCCTCCACAGCCTTGAGGGAGTGCTCCTCCGGGCGCTTCACTTCATTCGCGGAAAGAGAACACTTCTGCGCGAAAGCGATTCGGTTTCCCCTTTCTTGCGCGATATTGCCGAATATAAGAAAAATTTGGGACACGGTCGTGATCCTCTCTTGTAAAATGTAAGCCGCCTTAGCTCAGTTGGTAGAGCGCCACTT